>JBGSRE010000758.1:0-4286 GCA_041737755.1 Oligoflexus sp. | reverse complement strand
TCAGCAGGGAATCACGCTCAGGACCGGCAGAAACCTCAGAGACCTGAAAGGCACGCTGCAGGATCGGATTCCAAACCCTATCGCCCGGCATGATATTCTGAATTTTCTTGAGCTGGCCATCAGCCATGCGGATCTCTGTATCAGCTGCGAAGCAGCCTTTGGCCGAGTCCCGGAAGCCGATAGGTCCTTCCTGGGCGCAACTTTTGGCCGGATCAAAGGAGTAGATCGGTTTGCCGATACAGGCCGACCCGTTGCAGCCTGCATGCTGCATGCAAGTCCATTTTCCTGGGACCATGTTCGAATAAGAACCCACAGCACTGCCTTTAAACGGTCCATCATACCAGAGCGCAGTGTCTGCACACATGGAGGCGCATAGGGAAGGATCGGGTGGCGGCGGGAGAGCGACATTCAAGACGAGCTGCAGCTCCGGGGTAGGAGCCTGCGCATCAACGCCCTGAATGCGGGCGATGACGGTATAGACTTTGCCCGTTTCAACCTGGAAAACAGGCGATTTGACCAGACGTGTATCCTGGTTTTGAATGCTTACTGCGGCGTGTTTGGGAAAGCCATCTGCGGTCAATCCGAATTGATCCGGGTCATCACTGCTAAAGGTCTGATTGAGTTCAGTGATCGTGATCTGACCCGAGACGGCTACGCCCCCGACGCGGAGTTCTGCCGTCAAATCAGGAACACCGACCGCAACATTCTGCTGCGTTTGAGTCGAATCAGCGGAACCCAGGACTGACTCGATACCTGAGGAGATTTGAACTCCCGACAAAGTCAGGACCGCATTGGTTACCTTGGGAGCTTCCATGGGAACCTGAGCTAAAACTTTCTTGGTCAGAAAACCACCAGCATTTTTCTCGTCACGAACCTGGGTCGTGACCTCGACATCAGCGGATACGATCCGTTCTGGATTGCCGGGATCGCGATTATAACCAATGAGTTTCACACTATGCTGCGCGCATTCCCCGCCCTGGCACAGCTTGCTCGTGGGCATCGCGCCCGTCATGATTTGGGTCAATCGGCTTTCATCTAGTTTTCGATGGGCGGGTTGCCTCACCATCACAGTCTGTGTTTGGGCAGTGAAAGTCGTGTTGTCCGGTATGTGAGCAGAAAACTTGCTCAGCTTGGGATCACCGGATAGGTAGGGCTCAGGATAGAGGCTGAATTTGTTCACACCGTTGGCGCTCAGCAGGCCTTTATAGAGGCTCAGGCTGGAAATAGCCTGGGCTTGCATATCGACGCTCAATCGATTGCGATCAGCCTCGCGACCAGAATCCGTCACGGATTTAAATTGCGAAGCGGCAGTAGCGATGCCGACGACTCCTATTAGAACTGCGATCGATATGTTACCACTTTGTTTGTTGCTCATGACTCGCTCTTAATTTTTGTAGTTCATAAATTATCGGTATACTCCTCCTGCTGCCCAAATCTGGGTGGTAAACAGCGATATTTTTTGTATATTTTCGGTATTTTTAGCAAGGGAAAATGTGATGGTCTCTGGAGCCCAATCGTTCGATACTTACTTCGCAGCAGGATCCGGACAGATGTTTGACAGAAGGAGGAGAGTTCTTCGGTCAAAGGGCCGGGACTAGACTAAGCAGCAAGATGCGATGCATCCGCCCTATTGTCTTCCTCGTCCTCTTGAAGTTTTGGGTCCTTATCTTGGCTGAATGTACTGGCTGTCCGCCGCGCTTCGTTTGCGCCTTCTAGGAGTTCGGTCATTTGCCAGACCAAATCTTCCAGTTGCCCAGCCTGCCGACTCAGCTTTTGCGCATATTCCGACGAATCTTGAGAGATCGCCGCCGTTTTTTGCGTGTCCGCATCCAATTCCTGCATCACTTTTGAAATTTCTGCAACCCCAGCATTCTGTTCATTGGAAGCGGTGGCAATAGCCTCAACCTTGACGTCGACACTGGCTACCGATTGAGATATTTCATCCAGAATTCTTTCAAATCGATTGACGTTCTCCAGACTAAAATCCAAAGTCTGTGATGCTTCTTGAATGGTCGATTTTACGCTTGAGCCTGTCGCTTCGATAATACTGTGGACCCGTTCCACACTTTGACTCAAAAGCGCGGTAATCTCCTGGGACGCCAAACCACTCATTCGGGCCAGATTGCCAACTTCTTCGGCGACCACAGCAAAACCTTTGCCGTGCTCCCCGGCTCTTGCTGCTTCCACCGAAGCATTAAAAGACAAGAGTTTGGTTTGAAAAACGATGTCATTGATGACCTTAGTTTTCTCGCCAATCTGATTGATAATGCCGGTGATCTCGGCAATATTCTGATGACTTTTTTCAACTTTTTCGATGATCAGTTCTTGGCCTTGACGAACGCTGCCTATCGATTCCAAAAGCAGTCGGAAAGATTTCTGGCCTAAGTCAACCTGCGCGCGACAGTCTTTGGAAATCCGCCGTGAATCGCTGGCACTTTCACTATTGGCCTTAATCATCGCGCTGATTTCATTCACCGATGCCGCTGTTTGCTGAATAGCCGCAGCCTGACGGGTGGCAGCATCTGAAAGTTGAGTCCCTTGCTGCAGGATATCCTTGGCGGAATGAGCGACTGTCTGTGAGACGTGATGAATACGCGAGAAAACTTGCCCGGAACGATGGGTCAAACGATAGGCAATCAAAGCTGTGGAACCCAAGCCAAAAACCATCCCTACCCAAAGTCCGGCGATAGTCATGAGGCCTTGGAAAGAGGTCTTCTCTCGGAATTTTTGAATCGTATTCCGAGAGTGCTCACTGACCAAGGACTTTAGCTTATTAAAATTTTCCACCTGGCTTTTACGTGCCGGAAAATATTCCGTTTCATAGAATTTCAGCGCATCAGGATCCTTTTTTTGAATCAGCTCAGCCACCTGATTTTCTTTGTCATCAAGAGTCTTCGCATCAAAATCAGCCATGATGGCATTCAATTTTTGAATCTCTGGAACTTTCGCTGTGAGAACATTAAGTTCTTCCGCCAGCTTGAGGTAATTCGCATCGGCCTCTTTTTTCGCACGGAATTCACCTTCATTGGAAGGGTTGATCAGAAACCCTCGCAGGGATTCGGACATGCGGACCATTTCCAATTCCTGCTGACCGATGATCTCTGTCATACGCATGGCCATGTCGAGCTCAGGGCTCTTCTGTTCGGCAAGCATATAGGTTTCAGCCGAGACGAGCACGGCACAGATCACGGTGGGTACCAATGAACAGATGAGTTTCGTTCGCATGGAAAGATGAGAGAACTTCATTTTGAAAATCCATCTTGAAAGCGAGTACTATGATTGTCAATTGGCTCTTTCGGATGGATTGAAAGATACTTAATGAGTGTTTTGAATCACTGGAGTCAAAAGCCTTGCAGGAGCTGAGTGGCTAGCCACCAGACATCCTTAACAATTCAAGTTAATTGACTATTTTATCGGAAAGCTTCAGCGTCTGGCTATTCCAATTGAAGAGAAAGCGGGGCGCTTCTATGTGACTCTTTCCGCTTTTGGGATTGACGAGACTCACCGCCATCTGCACTTCAGGATGCCAGGCACCTTCAGTATGCGCAATGGCGCTAAACATCCGGCGCATTTCGGCCGGAGCTGTCACAGCACAACCGTCGGGCGATCCAATCATGCAGCCTTCGCTGAGCTGCATTTCGTAGATCCCGTTATAGGGATTCCAAACAAAGGGAAAGACTCCGGAGGCGGTCCGACCCGAAGGACTTCGCACTTCGATATTGGCCATCTGGCGACGAAGTTCAGGGTGATTCGTTCGAAGGCGAAGGTCAAAAGCGAAGGCTCCGTCCGCTTGCAGGACCAGACAGACGCGCAGGGGGGATTGATCATCCCAATCGACGGAGACGGCCTTAGGGTTTTTACCGGCATCCATGCCGAGACAGTCGCTGCGGACGGGACTGTTGTCCGGGATAGGATCCTTCTCGCTCAATTTGGAGGCGTCATTCTTGGAACCGCAAGCCATAAGACTCACAATTACGAGGATTTTATGTATAGAATTCCTCATGGGTGCACCCTCCACGACTATCATAACCGATCCCAACCCGTTTGGCCTGTTTGAAAACACGAAAACAGCGAAACTTAAAAAATGATAAGACGGCTTTAGCATCCGACAAGTCAGTCATTACGACACCGCTAAGCATGGAAGATCGCTTGCTAAGCCTCAAGCCCAAGAGCCACAAGCCGAAGAGGGATCTGTAGGGCAAAAGGAGACGCTATTATGACCATGAAAACGCCGCAATTCCCCTCAGTTTCTCATAACAGCGACAGCAATCCAGAACTCGGCAAAC
>JBGSRE010000739.1:0-4864 GCA_041737755.1 Oligoflexus sp. | reverse complement strand
AGGATTCATAATGGCAAAGCCAACTTTGTTTTCTTTAAGCAGACTTTTGCAGCTACGGAAAACCTCGTAAGTTTCGTTCAAAGTCTTCAGGATATCCCCATGAGCGAATCATCTTTGCAACGGGGTTATGCTTGATTGAGCCTAAGGTTTCTGATTAATTCTGTCTCGAGCGTTTTTGTTTTGCGGACTTTGACAAAAACGCCTCTCTTTTGCTCCAGAACATTGGCGGAGATGATTGCTGGGCATATTTCAAACGGCCCTCCCAACACTCTGGATGATTTCCGCTATGCATCAATATGCATAGCCTAGTATCGCCAACTTTTTTCTGCCTTCTTCCTCCAGCATGACCACCAATCGGTGTTTCTTTGTTTGTTCATCGTCCAGAGCAGCATCTTTGACCAAGGCTTCCTCATTGGAATTACTCATGGGTCAAGCCTTATGCATTGTTTTGAATTTATTTTTTCTTCGCCTCAAAAGCCATCCTTTGGCTGATAAAGCTTGCTATTAGTGGGTTCCGAATTTTATCTTAAAATTCATTTCATAAAATCTTAACTGTATTGCCAAGGCGCAGCGTTTAAACACTCTATGTATTTTCTTAAATCGATATTTTTTAATGAGTAGCCGTGACGAGTCCGCTCTGCTTTGGCATCGGTATTTTTCACAGCTTACGTGGAGGATGGAATGAAATTTTCTTTGGGTCAATTCTTGCGTTTCGGAGCGGCCTGTCTTTTGACTTTGGTGGGTCAGCAGGCATTGAGTAACGAAACCCTTGCTGTGAAGGAATTGCTCCTTAAAGCCAAGGATGGTTTGAAAGTTGAAACGCTGGTGATCTTCCCTGAACAATCGCAAGCCGAGCCTTTGGGCGTGGTAGTGATGAATCACGGCTTCCTTATGAGCAATCAGTACTATCGGGAAGTGCTCGCAAAGGTCGCTAACTACGGCTTTGTGGTAGTCGCTCCCCAAAGTATACCAGCCGGTGGTTTGCCTTTTGGCAAGCCTTCCACAGCGGTAGAAGCCAAAACCACGGCTGAAGTCGTAAGCTGGATGAGCACCCGACTGGCTGGCTTGGTCGATCATGCAGTGGATTTCGACAAGCTGGCTTTAGTCAATCACTCACGCGGCTCAAAAGTAGCCTGGACCATGCTGCGAGATGGACTGGTGAATGCCAAGGCCGTTGCTTCGATGGATCCGGTGGACGGTACCATGGACGGCACAGGCCTCGCCACCAAAGGCGTTGCATTGAAACTTCCAGCCTTGATTATCGGCACTGGTTTGGGCTCAAAATCAGGTGGTTTCGGCCAGGCCTGTGCTCCCGCCAACGTCAGCTATAAAATATTCTGGGACACGATTAGTAAGCCCCGTTCCTGGCTGTTTGTGGCCAATGACTATGGTCACATCGATTTTCTGGATGAAAAAATCAACTGCGGGCTGACCTGCAGTGCGTGTGCGAACGCCGCCAAGGATAAGTCTAAGGCGGATCTGCGCCAGTGGATGGGTTCCACCATCGGCAACTTCCTACGCGGTACGCTTTATGGCGATAGCGATTCACTGGAAAGCGTGGAGAACAATCCTTTGAATATTTCCCTGACCAAAGAAGTCCGCTGATAGCCATGAGAGCTGAGGAGGCCGGTACTGAAAGCGCCGGCCTCGTGGTGATCAATTTGCTACTTGAGCCGTGACAGCAGCTTCCAGGGTCCATGCGACGCGAGGCACTGAAATGCCTGGAGCACCGATGGTCAATGTGCCTTGGGCTTTGCGAAAGACTGCCCCATCAGTCGCATCCAAAATCAAGACTCCGCTCACCGCACTGGCATCGGCCAAGGTCGATCCACCTGGTCCACCAGCAAAAGGCAAAGCAAACGACTGCAGACGAATGCGTTCCCCATCTTGATAGAGACGCAAGGTTTGGCTACGCCCGCCTCCCAGATCCAATTTCGCGATCCGACCATTGCTGTCCTCGCCTGTGATGATCAAACTCAAAGGCACCTCCATGAGCGGCGGGGGCATTGTGGGTCCAGGCATTGGAACTTTGACCTTGAGAATCAAATCTTTTGGCAAAACAGCCTGAGCGGGACGCGCTACGGTAAAGCTACTGATCCGGTCCGCTTCCAATATTCCTCCATCACGGAATGGAAGTCCGGCTCTAGCCCGGAACGTATAGCGTTCACCAGCATTCATAGGCACAAGAGGAACCAGCACAAGTCGACCAGCTTGAAGCAAAATCTCGGATGCAATTTGCTGGCCGCTCGAGTCTTCCAGGCTGAGATATTTTTTGGCGAATTCTTGAGCGCTCACGTGAGGATTGGTGTCATCCACAGCCTCGGCGAACTCCACATAGGGCTGCGCCGTTGGCGTAATCATATCGTTGGTATCGAGGTCCGGCCACATACCCAGTGGATGGGAACCTTTGGGAGTCAGCTCGTTGAGAAAACGGACCAGAGCCGCTTTTTCACTGGCATCGACCGTAACACCCACATAATTCGTCGCAACGTCGACAGCCTCTTCAAGGGAACGACCCTGACCTTTCACGAAATAAACACCATGACGATAGGCACCCAAAAGCGAAGGTACATCGGCTGGTTCTCCCGACTTGCCTTTGGCAATCAATCGGCGGTTGGTATAGAGCGGCGGTGTATGACAGCTCACACAGTTGGCTCGGCCTTCGAAAAGAGCTTTGCCCTTGAGACCTTCTCGACTGAAGGAACCATCCAATTGAGTCTGCCCGGTAGCCCTGGGGGCTCCTATCAATGAACTCAGAAATGCGCTCAAGCCCGCGGCTTCAGTATTGGTCGGGGGACGGTTGAGGATGGAGGTCGGCCCCATAAAGCCAAACGACTCCGCATTCGCCACATAGTTCGTCCAGCCCAGGGATGAGGTTGCCGCCAGCAGCTGGAGGGGACGCACGTTGTGATAAACATTCGGACCGAATCGCCAGATCATTCCATCATTTTGCGCTTCAATATGGCAGCTGGTGCAGGAGTGATTACTCGCATAATTCAGGCCAGGACGAACAAAAACTTTCTCGCCCAAAGCAATGGCTGGGCTGCGAGGATCTTCGGCCAGCTTCACGATCTGCCGGAGCGAGCCATCAAAATTGAGGATATAAAGTTCAAAACTTTGAAAGCAATGCACAGCGACGGCATCCTTCAAGAGCACCAGCTGTCTTGGGCCGGAACCGACCGGGATACGTATTTTTTCCTGCATCGTTTTTCGATCCAGGATTGCCACCTGATCAGAACTTTCCGCCGCCACCCACAACTGATCATCCTGCGCAAGCACGCCGCTCGGGTTCACCAATGGACCGAGAGATCCGGCCTGCCGGGTGAGATCGGTCAACTCCATGGACTGCGGCGTTCCATCCGGCTTGATCGCGACGGCTATGGTTGCCACGAGATGAGTAAAGGGTTTGGCCGTGGGGTCGGCCTGGGAAGGCAGAGTCTGGCCATCGGTGGCGGCAATATAAAGCTTATCGCCTTCGGGACTCAACGCCATAGCTCGCAGATCAGCAGCTACCGTCCCAATACTCCGAACCAGCTTTTCGGATTGGGTATCAATGACAAAAATATCCTGATCATCGGCAGCGGGACGACTGGCGTTCGGGCCATACGAAAGATTAGCCGAACGATACGAGGCCACAAATAGCGCGGAGCCATCCTTGGACAGCACCAGAGCGCGCGGATCAAAACCGACTTTGATGCGATTCCTTAAGGTCCGGCTGGCGAGATCGACCACTGCCACCGCGCGCTCTGTTGCCAGCGACACATAAAGGGTTTTACCATCGGCACTGAGTGCCAATCCGGTAGGTTCGTCGCCCACCCACAGCGCATCTTCCAATACATTCCGCTCGGGATTGATAAAACCAATGGTGTCGGCGCCACGCTGCGCAACGAGCACGTAGGGATATCGCTCATTGCCGACTATCGCTGCCGGCCAAGAGCCGACCTTAATCTCCGCCGTTTTCTGCAGCTGACCATCCGCTTGGACAGCCACGCGGGTCACCGTGTAAGAGGGTCCGTTGGCCGTCCAGAGATCCTGAGCTATCAACGCCGCACCATAGAGAGGGGTCAGATAATGATTGCGAAATCTTTCTGCACTGCTGCGCTCGCTCACCTTAATTTCCACCAAGCTACTGGACGCTGCTGTCGTAAATTGATAGGTGCCTGGCTGGTCCGGCGTGAATCGAGGATGCTCGCTGCCTGTATTGTACACGCGATTCTGCGAAGCTTCTGGGGCGGATACGATCTGCCAGGCGAGGCTTGATGGGCAGCTTTCACCACCCGCTGCTTTCGGCAAATAGAAACTATCGCCCAAAGCGATCGCGCGAGGATTTTGCAAAGGCAAATGGACCAGACAGTCTGAAGAAGCAGGCAAAGGTCGATCGATTGGTAATTGCCCTAATACCAGGACCGCCGCGCTCGCCAGCCAGTGACGTTTTTTCATGTAAACCCCCATCATCCGTTGAAAAAAAAGAATCAGCCGAACATAAACGAAGTGAGGGAGCGAGTATAGAATTTTTCTTAAATAGCTGCTTTGTAAAACCATTGGCAATGAAAAAGAGAGGATAAAAATCCTCTCTCTGACTTTGTTGTTTATGAAGCAGAAGGCTGGGCTTAGTTTTTTGAGCTTGATTTTTGCGGAATTCAGCCGACTTTTGGTAGCAAAGGTTTGCGGGATGCCAGCGCGGAAATACGCATCAGCCGTTCCATTTGCACAGGTTTATCGATCATATAGACATTCGCTATGGTTTCCGCTGTGACTTTCAGTTGGGGAATAAAGCCGGAGAGGAAGACGATACCCGTATTTTGATTGGGACCGACCTTGGTTCGAAGTGTATTGGTCAATTCCAGACCATCCATGGCCGGCA
>JBGSRE010000725.1:0-3790 GCA_041737755.1 Oligoflexus sp. | reverse complement strand
TGGTAGTGGATGATAACGAGATCAACTGTGAAGTCATGCAGCATATTCTTGAAGAGCAGGGCTACGAAGTCCTGGTTGCTTTTGGTGGGCAAGCTTCGCTGGCTGACGAGTATTCCCAAACAAATTAAATATCCGCCTCGTATCGCAACAAGTGCTGAAGACGTCTTTTCATCTCCCAGCCCCAATCAAGGTGATGAACTCTTTACTGTCGGCTTTCCCGATGACCGGGATGGGGTTTGGCGAGCCACCTATGCCGAAGGCCAAGCTAAAGTCATCAACAATCATCAGCTGTACTTTAACATTGGTATTATCAACGGCAGTTCGGGTGGTGGGGTTTTGAAAAAAGAGAGCTTGATGCTGGTCTCGCTCGCTAATGGTGGTCGCAAGATTCTGGGCGAAACCGGTTGGAACACGGCTGATGTCGATGATTTTCAAGCTTGGAATTTTGGCACGGCACTCTGGCAAATCTATGAAAGATCTGCGCTACTCAAAATGCTGTTCCCGTCTGGTGTGAATGCCGAATTAAATGGCAGTTTTCAAGCAAAGACTCAGATCTATCTTTCCGTGAGCGGCGAAGGCTCTACTGCCTCGCTATGGATTGCAGCATCCTTGCAGGCGGAAGACCTCGTGATCTGTCCCGGCTTTGTCAAAAATTGCCGAGCTGGTCTTGCTGAGGGAGAGCGATTGAAAAGTGGCAAGTCCCTGCAAGGCCGGGCGTTCTTTCAGTCCAAACAATCACCGGAAAAGCTTAAGTCTATGACAATTTCAGCTTTCGATAAAAGCGGGAATCTGATTGGCCAAAGACAGGTTCTCCTGGAAAGAGGAGAATGAAATGAAAATTCTTTTACTCAGCCTTGTCATTCTGGTCTCAAGCGGCTGTGGGAAGATTTTGCCGCAAACGAAGACCAAAGACCCCGTCGAAACCCAAACGCCCCCTGCTCTCACGGAATGGTCAGGAAAGAGTGACTTTATCGAAGCCAGGTGGTCGATCAAAACCCAGCCTTGATCCTGGCTTTCAGCGCGGTTTACCGAGCGCACAGCGACCCTCACCGTTGTTCTTCATCTTATCCCTTTGATTCAATTTGGCAGAGCTTGGCTTTTCGCCCAAAATCGGCAGGATGAGCTCCCATCTTTCCCAATCAGTCGGGCTGCAGGAAACTCCAGTGGAGTTGTTCTTCTGCTTTCCCCCGCTCCCTTGAAGATCCTTGTTTGAACGAGAATACTGCATTAGGCTAGGATAAAGATTATGCTTCATGGAATACTGAGGGGGCCTATGTCGTTCTTTTCCTCAACACTCGATCCTATGTTCTGGGCTAAAATTTTTTTCTCGGTCAGCTGTGGTTTCATTTTCGGCCTTGAGCGGCAGCTGCGGGGCAAGCCTGTCGGCATTCGAACCAGTTGCATGATCTGTCTTGGAACCATGTCTTTCGTTCACTTGAGTCTCATGCAGTCCGACAACAGCGGCGACCATATCCGGGTCCTGGGACAGATCGTAACCGGAGTCGGTTTTCTAGGCGGCGGTGTGATTTTCACTCAAGGTGGACTGGTTAATGGCGTGACGTCCGCTGCTGTCATTTGGCTGCTGGCAGCGGTGGGTGCTTCGATCGGTTTTGGGCATTTTGATATGCCAATTATCTTATCACTCATTGGGGTCTGCATTCTTTGGGGGGTGCAGGTGCTGGAGCGTGCGTTTCGCGGTCTTCGTCGCGGGGTCCATTCCTCTCGTGCTCAAAAAGAAGTGGATTTAAGTTAGTCTCTGCAGGGAGTGGCTGATTTCATGCACGGGTCTTCATCATTTCTCTTGGAACTTTTGATCTTAATAGGTTCGGCAACTTTGGTTGCCACGATTTTTCACGCCCTAAAGCTGCCCACTATTATCGGTTTTATTTTTGCAGGCATAATCATCGGTCCTTTCGGCATTGGTCTGGTGGGATCGGTTCCAGGTGCTGAGACCTTAAGTGAAATTGGGATTATCTTTCTGATGTTCACCATTGGCCTAGAGTTTACGCTCAGTCAGCTCAAGGATTTGCGTCGGCATTTCCTTGGTCTGGGAGGTATTCAGGTCTGTGCCACACTCTTGATCACAGCTCTCCTCTGTCGATTTCTATTAAACTTGCCTTGGGCCCAATGCATCTTTATTGGCTGTCTCATCAGCTTGAGTTCCACCGCTATTATTATGAAACTATTGCAGGACAGCCGAGAATCCGCCTCGCCACATGGTAATGCCATTGTTGGAGTTTTGCTGTTTCAAGATCTGGCAGTCATTCCCATGATGATGCTCCTGCCATTTTTAGGCTCGTCCGCTGGGGGTTCTGCTGATTCTGAGATTTACTCTTGGAATTATGTCTTGATGGCTAAGATTTTGGGTGCTCTGGTGTTTCTGTATATTGCCTCCCGCTATTTGATTCCTAAGGCTCTGCATCGGGTGGCGAAGACTTCCAGTCGCGAACTGTTCTTTTTTGCAGTTCTACTCCTCTGTCTGGGTATCTCCTATTTGATGGAACAGGTGGGTTTATCGCTCTCCTTCGGGGCTTTTATTGCCGGTCTCTTGATTGCCGAATCGCCTTATGGACGGCAAGCGATGAGCGACATCCTGCCATTGCGAGATAACTTCTTGGGTCTGTTTTTTGCTTCTGTCGGCATGCTCGTCAATATCAGTTTTGTCATGTCTCATATTGTGCCGATCCTTGCCTGGGTGCTAGCCATTGCCTTGATCAAAATTTTGGTCGTCTACTTGAGCGCCCGGTTCCTGCGCTATACACGAACTGTCGCGATTATCGTCGCGTTGAGTATCTTTCAAATCGGCGAATTCAGCTTTATCCTAGCGAAGATGGGTAGCAACTACGGCCTGATCAATGACCAGGGTTTGCAGTACTTCTTTGCCGTAACAGTGATCACCCTCATTATCAGTCCCTTTCTTTTCAAGTGGGCGCCCAAATGGGCTCTATCCCGCTCGGATGCTCCACCCGCCTTGAAACCAGAGCCTACCGAACTGGAGAAAAGCGTCCAGGAAGCCGGGCATGCGATCATTGTCGGTTTTGGAGTGGCGGGTCAGAATTTATCCCGAGCTTTTAAAGCTCTGGGAATCAAGTATCAGGTGATTGATCAGAACTACAATAATGTCCTGAAGCAACAAAAAAATGGTGAGCATATGCTTTATGGCGATGCCTCACGCCTTGATATTTTAGAGCATGCAGGTATTCATGAGGCCAAACTTTTGATCATCGCCGTGTCGGGCGCAGCGATGACCAAGGCCGTTTTGGACGCAGCGCATCGGGTTCGCAAAGATATTCCGGTTATTGCTCGCGTGCTCTATTCACGCGATGTGGAGATTATGAGCGAAAGTCCTAAGACGACCCTGGTCGTTGCCGAAAATGAAACGACGATTGAACTCCTGGCCCGTTCGCTGATTAGCTTTGGAGTGGCCGAGGAAGAGATCTATACGTTTATGGCCGATGCTAGACGATCGATGCACAACTCACACTCGGGCTTATCGGATTTCCTGCGGACCTCACTCGATCATTCCACCTGGCAAATGTTTACAACTCTTCATTCTGTCCAACTGAAAGTGGACTCCTATGCAGTCGGGCGATCTCTGGACCAACTGATGCTGCGGACGCATACTGGGGCTACGGTGGTAACGATTTACCGGGATTCTGAAGGAACTTTACTGCCAAGGGCAGGCATGGAATTGGTGGCTGGGGATATTTTGCATATGGCCGGGGATCGGGATAGTTTGCGGAAGGCGAGCGCTTTTCTTTTGAAAGGCGAGGTGGCTTCGGCAGGCGTT
>JBGSRE010000662.1:0-1904 GCA_041737755.1 Oligoflexus sp. | reverse complement strand
ACTGGCAGGAGTCCTGCTCGCCTTTGCTCGAAGTCTCGGTGAATTTGGGGCCACTCTCATGGTAGCAGGAAGCATTCCAGGAGTGACTCGGACCATTCCCATGGCCATATACTATGCCGTGGAATCGGGGGATTGGCAGGAAGCCGCTATCTGGTCGGCACTGATCATGATTCTAAGTCTGTTGGTAGTTTTTATCGCCGAAGCCCGGATCGGTTCATCATCTCGTTTGCCTCGGCATCGAAAAATATCCAAGCAGCTGCCTTTGGCTAAAAAGCTGATCATGCCCCGAGCTGAGCTTTTGCAGATCGATATTCAGAAAAACCTGCAGGGATTTCCCTTCCACGTGCAATTTACGACAGCCAGCCTTCGCCTTGCTATCCTAGGGCCTTCCGGGTCTGGCAAAAGCTTGCTCCTACGCTGCATCGCTGGTTTGGAAAAACCCGATGCAGGCTCGATTCTGGCCGGCAAGAGGCGTTTTTTTGAAGCTCAACTGCCGGATCAGCTCACTCCCAAACAACGCCGCGTTGGGCTGCTCTTTCAAAACTATGCACTGTTTCCTACCATGAGTATCCGCGATAACATCAGCTTTGGCATGTCGACTCTTAGCGCCGAAGAACGTCGCCAGCGCACCGATCTTTGGCTGCAAAAAATTGGCTTAAAGGACTTCGGTGAAAGGCGAGCTCAGCAGCTGTCCGGGGGCCAGCAGCAGCGGGTGGCCTTGGCTCGAGCCTTGGCTGCTGAACCGGATATTTTGCTTTTGGATGAACCCTTCACAGCTCTTGATACCCACCTAAGGCAGCAGATGGAACAGCAGTTATTGCAGGATTTGGCGACCTATCCCGGTCGGCTCCTGCTCGTCACGCACAATATCGAAGAAGCCTACCGGCTTTGTGCCGATGTGATCATTTTGGAGCAAGGCCGGGTCATTCGTCAGGGCCCGATCAAAGAGGTCTTCGCTGACCCTATGAGTGTTGCAGCCGCACAACTTACCGGCTGTAAAAATATCGTTGCGGTCGGGGCCTTGCATTGCTCCCAAGTCGCGATCCCGGCCTGGCAATGCAGCGTGGAAATAAGCCGAAGTTTTCCTGGTTTTAGCCATCTCGGTCTGCGGGCCCATCATGCCCAGATCAGCCCGATTCCGCAGCATGAAGTCAACAGTTTTCCAGCGTGGTTGGCTCGCATCAGTGAATCCCCGCATCGCCTGACTTTTTTCATAAAACTGCACGGACCGGCTGAAAACACTCAGGATTCTCATCTCCAGGTGGAGCTCTTGCGAGAAAAAGCTGAGCAACTCCTGCTGTCCGCTCAACCCTGGTTTGTTCATCTCCCTCCGGAACGCCTGCTTCCCCTTAAGGAATCAAATAAATAGTCTCTGGCGCCTAAAGCGCCTGAGACTATCCTGAGGAGTGAAACGACGAAGGATCTCGCCATAAGTACCTGATTCCACGAGATCCTTCGCTTCGCCGCAAGATTGGTTCATCCCGCCCAAAAATGGCTGTCTTTGACAGGCTCCAAAGCAAGTCAGGGCAAGACTTACGCGACATTATGAACAGTTGCGCAAGGTCTTGACCTTTGGCTTTGGACATGGTTCAAGTGGCTTGAACAAAATCTTTTAAGGCTGCAAAACACTGTATGCCAAAGCTCCCAAAAGCCTCATTCCAGCTTTTTCCTCTGCTTATAGGGGTCGGTCTTATACCGACGACCTCGATAGGCTTTGCCAGTGAAAAACAGCAAGAATCCAGCGAATGGATCAGCAATGAGAGTCTTTTGCAGTTCAACCCTCCAATGATGGGTGAACAGCATTACCCTTGGCTGAGCGAAGTTAAAACTATCTTTGTGCGTTCCCTCAATAGTCCGGATCAAGCTCGCGACTTTGTTAACATGCATAACAGCATGGGTACCAA
>JBGSRE010000606.1:0-2716 GCA_041737755.1 Oligoflexus sp. | reverse complement strand
GTTTGCCTTTCAGGGCCTAAGCTTCTGAATCTCTCCACTCTATCACGATCCCAACAATCGGAAAAGTTGGGATTGGGCAGTCTGGCAGATTGGGGTCTCAAGCTAAATCGGCATGGGGAGTTTGAGCGAACGGAAGACCTGACGATTCTTCCTATGTTCGGTATCTTCGATGAAGGAATAGTATCTTTCTCGATCATCGGCATGGATATCACAGATGTTGACACCATAGCGTTTGATTTTCTTTTCGAAATCCACTTCACAGCGAATCACTTTTCCCAAACAACGAATGGGCTGATCTTCTAGAAAAAGAGTCAGCTCGAGCAAAGTAGATTCGTGAAAAGGCACTCGAAAGCCCGGAGGGCTGGACAGCAAAAAGCCTGTTTTTGATACATTGATCGTCTTCATGTGATAGGGCTCTTCGCTGCCAAATGTTCGAGCCTCAACCAACGTGGGAATTTCTGTAGAGAACCGTGCAAAACGCACATGATACTGCTGACGATTACTCACCGACACCTTACGGTGCGAATTTTCCGGCAGAATTTTTTCAAAGTTTAATTCAGGATCGGTCGTGATCAAACGATAGCGTTTATAGCCCGCAGGCAGATTCTTTTTTGGAACTTCCTGGTGAACTATGAGGGGAATTTGCTGATTATCTCGGTACTCGACAGTAACCCTGGTGCCAACCATTAAGGGATCGCTGGTGATGATCCCGATATTATGGTGAGAAACTTCATAGAGGACATAATCAACTGGCTTTTCCCAGCCAACAATCGACATAAGCCCGAATCCGACACTTTTTTGGGCTAGTGCCTGATCTAGGACTTCATCTTCTTGGGCCAGAGCATTTGCGATCATTTGAGCTTCTCCAAGACTAAATATGCCTCTCTCCATACCTATCGGCGCTGTATTGTAGATATTGAAAGAATTTTATAGCCTGCCGAAAGGATTGCTGCTTTGCCCAAGAAAGTCGGATCGTTGGCAAAGATTCCTTGAGGGGAATTATTCGGCGCTAAATGTTGGCGAGGTAACCACCTGAATTTGTTGAACTCTTAAAAAAAGTATCCTCAGGTTATTTCAACTTTGGACGTTGTGCTTCGATTTCCCTATTGATTGGGGCACTAAGCGAAAAGCCAAGTAGGCAAAAGCCGGAGCAAAAATCACATCGATTGTATAGTGGACATGCTGGGCCGTAAGCATAAACGCCAAAAACAAAGCTATCAAACGTAGCAGCCAGCGAAAAGTGGATTGGTAGTAAAAGGATAGGAGCCACGCGACAGATACATGACCCGAGAAAAAAAGATCCTTGGTGATCACGGATCCAAAGATAATCCGATCGTTAATGGGATCAGAAAGTTGAATCATGGTCGATGGGGGATCGAGTGGTACCAAATAAATACAGACGATCCGCAGTAGCTGAAGGAGTGAATAGACATAAATGAAATGGGTGATCTGCCAACGGTTCTTGATGAGGCCAATACTTCCAAAAAGTAAAGTTCCATAGGTCGTAACAAAAATCGGATGACTCAGTTGCCATGGACCAATCCAGTCTAACCAAAGATCGACGAGCTGAATTCCCGGACGTTGCTGGAATATTTCCATCAGGTGCCGATATAGTGATCCGACTAGCGCAAGGCAAAGTAATGCTACGCAGGGATTAAACCATAAATAATACTTTCTCAAGTATCCAGCTTGGGGATCTTCCGGCATTTGCCTTACACTTCCTTTATAGATGGCGGCTAAAATTTAATATAAAGTTATGGCTCATGAGAGTCAATCCTTGCTCTCATGAGTGCTTGGGATCATTGTGATGGTTATAGATATTTTTAAATGGATTTTATGCAAGTGACATTGGGAGAAGTTCTTTGGTTACTATCGTCAATTGTCAATCAAAGTCTGACTTTCAACAATTCGAAAGAGTGCCAGAGATACTGCACAGAGATGATCCGTTTTTTGTACCCCCTTATCCGGGCAGTATCAGCAAATTGTTTCGTGCTGATTCGCCTTTTCAGCAGAGCGGTAAGCTTAAAGCATTTCTCGCCTATCACAACGGCAGACCCGTTGGTCGAATTGCTGCCATCATAAACCGAAGGCATAACTCATACTATAATGACCAACTCGGGTTCTTCGGCTTTTTTGATTTTGTGAATGATAGCGAAGTAGCTTCAAAGCTTCTTACTGCAGTGCAAGAAACACTGAAAGAAGAGGGCTGCGCTTCTGTCCGTGGGCCATTTAATCCGACAATTCATGAAGAGTGTGGACTCTTGATCGAAGGCTTTGACCGTATTCCAATGATCATGATGTCATATAATCCAGCCTACTATCAGAAAATATACGAGTCGATTGGCTTACAGACTTTTCGCAATCTTTTTGCGTACTACATTAAAACTGATCGCCAGGCTCCCGAGCGAATTCTTAGGATCTGTGACAGAGTCAAGAAGAAATCGGGACTGACGCTTCGATTCATCGATCCCAAAAGAATGACTGCAGAGCTTAAGGCGATTCAGTCAATCTATAATCAGACTCTCGATCGAAACTCTGGCTTTGTTCCGGTTTCCCTTGAAGAGTTGGAATACGCTGTTAAAGACTTGAAAAAGATCATGGATCCGTCACTGATACTTTTTGCTGAAAAAAATGGAGCGCCTGTCGGATTCTCAATGAGCCTTCCCAACGTCAATGAATTCTTGTGGAAGGCGAGATCATGGTCCAAGCCTCTCCG
>JBGSRE010000592.1:0-7969 GCA_041737755.1 Oligoflexus sp. | reverse complement strand
CCATGGCAACGACTACCGTCTGGGCCATGGTTTCAATCAGGATCGATTGGGGTGTCACAGCACGTTCGGGAAAGTGCCCCTGATAAAAAGGCAGATTAGCATCGAAGGTATACTGACCAACAATTTTTTGGCTATCGACTTCCAGGATGCGATCCAGGAATCGAAAGGGATACTGCTGGGGCACTAGGGATAGGATTTCATCCCTGATTGTTTGGTCGGTCGCTGCATGGCTCATCTTAGAATCCCCTTTATCGGACCAAAAGGCCGCCACGAGAATTGGCGGAAGGTAATGGATAATCCGGATAGTTGATGCCAGTGAAACTGCCGACGCGAGCGCCTTTGATATTGTAAATCAACTCACCATCAACCAGGACTCGGCCGTCACCCACGGCAATGGCTGCGCCTTTGCCTTTTAGAATGGACAGGCGGCGAATGGTTACTTCATAGCGCACGAGTTTATCGTGGGGCCGGATTTGGCCGAGGAATTCGACGCTATCGCAACCGAGCGCTCGGCCGCTGCCTTGTCCGCCATTGGCGAAGCAATAGAAACCAATCAATTGCCAGATCGCATCCAAACCAAGACAGCCCGGCTGCACGGGATCACCCTTGAAGTGACACTGGAAGTACCAAGCATCCAACTGAATATCCTGCTCGGCAATGATCGTCCCGGTCGATCCCTTGCGAGTCAGTTCGGTAATCCGATCAAACATCAGAAAGGGTGGGGCGGGCAATCGGCCAAATTCTGGCGCGGGGCTATCTTCCACCAGAAGACCATTGGCATGCGCAATGAGATCCTGCTTGTCAAATGATGTGCGTTCAAGAAATTCTGCATAACGCATGAGGAGGTCCTTCGATTGTTGAGGCTCAGTATTCGTCCTTAAGCTTGGGCTCGATTTTCTAACAAGCTTACGGCTGTTCAACTTAAAATATGCGAACGAATGGGGCTTGTAAAACAATTGTAATGCCGCGGGAATAAGCTTTATGGGTGTTTTTTGCAAGGGGAGATGTTTCGGAAGCGATTTTTTCTAATTTCGGAGTAGAAGCTAATCGATAATTCTCCGAAATCATGCCAAAAGGATTCATTTAAATTTTTATCGAAGCGAAAATCCTGGGATGACTTTCCGTGATGGCTTTCTTTAGGATGCCAATAAAAAGCATAAATCCCTGAATGCGAACGTCCTCCTGCACTCGTGTCGAATTTGCATCTGGACCCTTCGTCAGTTTGAAGCGTATTTCAATCTTCATGCCGTTCGGCCAAGCTTCATACAGAATACTGCTCGTCTCTGTTTCTATGGAAACGAGGGCCTCATAATGAAAACGGATTTTCAGACCGAAGGGCAAGGGTTTAAATTCGTGAACACGATATCGTCCTTGGCCCAAGGATTCGACGTGATCCATGAGAGGATGCAGATGCCCAAAGGCGGCAAGGTCGGTGAGCATTCCCTCGACGACGGCCAAAGGCTGGGAAACGAGGTGTTGCATGGCGAAGTTTTGTTCCATCAGCTCTTTTCTCCTAAATTCTTTTGGCGACTACAGACAGCCCGATGGAAGAATTGGGTTCAATCGTGAACCGGTATTGCTAAGTCCTCGGTCAGCTCCCGAACAAGTGAAATCCTGGCCTCCTGCAAGCCCAGGATCTTTAAGGGTTGCCGGAGGCCAGGATTTCACTTGTTCGGGAGCTAACAAAGCCAAGCTATCGACACATCACCACAGTGAACAAGCAAATTCATAGCGCTTTCGCCAAATTTATGGCCCCATGGCGGAACGCCTATAAAAAAGGTACTTGGCCGGCTCATTCATTGAGTCGCAAACGGAATTCCTCAAAAGATCAGGAAAATAGCTCGACTCCATGAAACTACTCCCTGACTGAAAAAACAGGGTTGCTGCAGGAAAATTTATAGGGAAGCTGCGCGTGCCATACGACTTAGATCAGTTTATTTTTACTGGTGCCCTAGGTCTTTGTCAGCTTCCGAACGAGGGAAATCCTGGCCTCCGGCAACCCTTAAAGATCCTGGGCTTGCCGGAGGCCAGGATTTCCCTCGTTCGGGAGCTTACCGATGACTAAGGAGTACCGGTTCACGATTGAACCCAATTCCTCAATCTGGCTGTCTCTAGTTTATCCCGAAACCGTCGATGAGCAAGTCGTGATCTTTGCTGAAATGATAGAGATACGCCTTGTTAGGAATGACCATAGCTCGACCGAACCATGGCAGGACCAGCCTGCGAATGGTCAGTTGCTGAACGTGACAGAATTGCATTTTACCCTAAATTTACCCTTGAAAAGACCTTGGCCTCTGGCTGTTTAATTATTGAAAAAAGCAGGTCTTGGGACTAGGATTTTTTGGGATCTAAGATTCCGCCGAACCGCCTGAACATTTTTAACCAAGGTGTATCATGTCACAAAAGCGATTAACACCCTTTGAAACTTGGGTGATTGAACAAAAAGGCACAGAGAAACCCTTCAGTGGTCTCTATGTAAATACCGACAGTGCCGGGGTCTATCGCTGCAAAAAATGCGAGGCACCTTTGTATCAAAGCCAGGCAAAATTTCACTCCGAATGCGGCTGGCCAAGCTTCGATGAAGAAATTGCCGGAGCCGTTGAGCACAAGCGCGATAAAGACGGCCAGCGCACGGAAATTCTCTGCCAAGCCTGTGGCGCCCATCTCGGCCATGTCTTTCAAGGCGAGGGTTTGACGCCTAAAAATACTCGGCACTGTGTGAATAGCGTGTCTTTGCAATTCGAACCGCAAAAGGTGGCTGGAATCAAAAGCGTGATTTTAGCTTCCGGCTGTTTTTGGGGAACCCAGTATTATCTGGCCCGAGTACCGGGTGTACTGGCCACCCAGGTTGGGTATACCGGTGGTCATGTCGAACATCCAAGCTACGAGCAGGTTTGTGCCGGAACCACAGGCCATGTCGAGGCGATTCTCGTGAGCTACGATCCCGTTCAGGTCGACCTGCTCGAAATACTCCGGATCTTTTTTGAAACCCATGATTTTTCGCAGACCAACGGTCAAGGTCCGGATATTGGGCCTCAGTATCTGTCGGTGCTCTTTTATGAAAATGATGAGGAAGAAAAACTCGCCCAGGAAGTGAAGGCAGACTTGCAGGCCAAAGGTCTGAAGGTTGCGACTACTTTGCAGCGTCGCACCACCTTTTGGCCCGCCGAGGATTATCATCAGAACTATTACGAAGGCAAAGGTGATGTTCCCTACTGCCATCGCTATCGAGAAATCTTTAAACGCGGCTGATGTTAAAGTCCTTCACCCGTTCGCCAGGGACCTAACGCAGTCCCTACAGGTCCTGCATTGACGCCTTGATGCGCTCCGGCCGGAATGTTGGGGACTGTGCCCGTGGGGCTGAGCGTGCGATCAATTATTTTTAAATTCTGGCCACAGGCGGTAGCCATATCCTTGTCCATAAAATCATAGGCAAACAGCCCACTGTGGCAGGCTTTACAGGACTGTAAAGCATTGGCCACGGCGGTGAAATTTTGCGGTGCTTTGCAATCGCGAAAGTTAGGAATACCGTCGAGCAGAGCGTCCGCGATCGGTTCTAAAGCGGAGAACCGCATTTTTATTTTGGCGCCGGTATCAATGCCTTGAAAGGACACACTGGTAAGTCCTGCCAAGGGAACAGATCGGGCTTTCGGAACCTTGACATTGATATTCACGCCGATGGGAAATTGCTCTTCCTTGCCGTCGGCAGTCACCCGCACCAGCACCGGACGATAGACAACGTAGCCGGTATTCGCCGGAGTCTTCAGCGCCATTCCCGAAAAGGAAATGGAAGCTGGGACGCTTCCAGCTGCGGCGTTCACCGTAAGAGTTGCGGTGAAGGTGGCGCCTACTAAGGCCGGTTTGGCCGAAGCAAGGTCAAAGCTCACCGGTCCGGTGGCAACCGTGATCGCAGCGGTGGTCGGACCCGCTGGAATCGTGTTATCGACCGGCGCTGGTGGAGTCGCTTTATCTTTTTCTGCAGTTTGGGGCAATGTTCCTGCCCCAGCATCCGCGGATGGATTGCTCGGCTGACCGACATTCCCTGGCGCTGACCCTGCTCCTGGCTGGGACCGGCTGACTTTAGTCGGCTCCTGAGCACAGCCTAAGAGTGCGATCCAAACACCCCAAGCAAGAACGATATGAAGTTGCATGACTCCCTCTCCTTTTAGACTTTGCTGATAGCAGCGTGGGGGTTGCCGCCAAAAGACTGGACGGTTGCCGCGGGTGCTTTGGCCAAAGTAGCCGCCAAACCCCAAAGGCCGTTGACACCTGGAGTGCCAGATGGAAGGCCGACAGCGGCATCGACTTTACCCGTGGTACCGAGTTTCACGTTTTGACCAATGATGGTCGCTGACGTGACCGACGCGTGATCCGAACCGGGCAAGGAGCGGGCGAAGTCACCGAAGATAATCACGGTAACATTGCTGTTAGCGGTGACCATGCGATCGGTGAAAACTTTCAAGCCAGGCATGATTTCAGTGTTGAATCTTTGTCGAGCGCGAGCACCCGAGGTGTCACCATGAGTGTCCCAAGCCAGGCCGCCACCAGCAACTGCTGTGACCACATTCGCTCCGGAACGAATCATCAATTCAGCGGCGGCAAATTTGCTTTTCATATCGCCAACTGCAGTGCCGGTTAAGGCATAGGCTGTCATCAATTCTTGAGCATTGAATGGTTGCGCTGGCTTCGAAAGGGTTTCAAAAGCCGATTTGTAACCATTGGTCAAGCTGACGAGAGACGCCGGGTTACCGGCCAAACGATTGACCGACATGGCTTCTGCAGCCGTGATACCTTTGGCAGCGATCTCTCGCTTAGGCATGGTCGGATCCACAGCACCACCACCCATAGCATCGATGGTCGATTTCATATCGTTGATCTGCTGAAGCGAAGTTCCACCGACGGCAGCCTGAGGACCTGGAGCCATCTCGGCACCAACATTGGCAGCTTTGATCGAGCCTGATCCACCCATGCCTGCGGCAAGGGTCATAACTGGATTGGCGTTGCCTAGGGAAAATTGAGTTGTTTTAGCAGCGCCGTGAGCCGCTTGTCCGTGAGCGACACCAACACTGGCCATGTTTGCTTTCGCAAAAGCACCGAGGGTATTGAAGCTCGAATCGACAACCAAACCATTGCCGAGGTTCAGCATGTTAGCTGCCGTCACACCGAAGGTACCGGCACCGCTAAAAGAGTCGGCGCTGGAGAATAGAGCGTTATAACCGCCTGGCAGAAAGACGACCAGGACTGCCGATTGCGTAGCGCTTTGAGCCATCGCTTCGCTGGTAAAAATGCTGGGCAGCGCGCCGCCAAGAGCCATCGCTCCGGTGGTACCGGCGGTCAATTTCAAAAGATCGCGTCTAGAAATATCGTTCTTGCGTGACATAATGTGATTCTCCTTAGTAGGCGATGAAGCCGGTCGCTGTTAATACCGATGCCAGGGCATAAGCCCAGCGAGCCTTGATGTCCGCTTCCGCAGCAGTATCCACCAAAGCCACTTTTTTACAGGCAGAGATTTCGTCGGCCACTGGCAAACGATTCCAAGCCTGGCGAGCAAAAGCTGTGCAGTTGGCTGTGGCGCTTTCTTCGGTCGGAGCCGCTGCATACTTGGCGTCGGTTCCTGCCACTGTCAACGCCGCTTCATAAGCCACGCGAAAGCTGGTGAAAAGAGTTACGGCGCTGCCTTGAGCTTCCACGTACCAGCGATCCGGTGCCGCCGCAAAAGTTGAAGCATTGGCTGTTAAAGACGGAGGTATCGCGCCCATCACGCGAGTGAATTCACCCGAGAGAGCGGTATAAGGTTTGACGCGGAAGCGATCACCTTCTTTGGGAACTTCGGTCACGCGACCGGCGAGAAGGTTGACGTTACCGAGGCCTTTATAGGCTTTACCATCGGTCAAAGAGCAGGTCAGCATCGTGCTGGACTTGCCATCCTCTGGGACGGTCTGACCAGTTTGGTTTTCAGTGCCAGCGCTTTGGGTATTGCCAATGCCTGGAGTCGCTTTGTGAGTGGGAGCCTTACCGCAAGCGATCAAACCTGCGGCGATGAGTATCGAAATATGTGTCATCATTTTCATTGTGTCATTCCTCTCGCTTATTGGCAGTAACTAGGATCTTTGGCCACAGTCGACAGCGCCGACTGGATCAGACCCGAAGATTTAAGAGACTCAACGCAACGATCAAAAACAGCTGCTTCGCAGGCATTTTCATTGCGTCCATAGAGGAAGCTAAACACTGTGCGACAGGCGTTAAACGCGTAGTCTTCCGACTCTGTTAAAGCTGTCACGAGTTCTTTGTCGTCCTTCAGCATCATGCCGCCGAGAACTTCTTTAGGCAGTCCGTCTGGGGGAGTAAAGGTCACGTTCTGACCTTGGCGTTGGACTCGGCCCAGGACTTGAGCGGTTTTATCCAGAGCATACCAGCCATCGAAGTGGCAGGATTTACAGGCTGGAGCTGCTCGACCTGTTGCCGACACATCGGCGCCAGGAGCGTTAGTCGTGGCAAGGATCTCTAAACCCGCGACATTGTTTTGTATCCGATAAGCGGCGTTCAATTTCAAACCGGTCAATTCATTGCCAGCATAGCGTAAAAGCCAAGGCTGGCTGCGAAAGTAGCCCAGACCATTCGGGTCGGGTTGGACGCTTACGGTGCGCGCTGCGCCGTTGCCAGTGGCAACGATATTGTAAGGACCGATGAACATTTCTTTCCAAGGCTTGTTATTCTGCAAAATGTACTTGCTGAGATGATAGGCGGTATCTTCTTCCGAAGTTGCGCCGGGAGCGTCATTCATTTTGCTGTTGATGAATCGAGCGAACCGCTCTTGGAATTCTGGTCGGGTAATCAATTGATCGACCATCGATTGAGGATCTGTGCTGGCGAGCAGATCTGCTGCGGGTGAAACCCCAAGAAAGGTAACTCCCAAACGCGTCGCGCAGCGCACGCTTTTACCTGGATCCGTATCATTCTGTGCCTGAGCCTTGCTGCCGGTTTGCATGGAATAGAAGACTCCCGCCGCGGCGAGAACCACTCCCAATCCATAGACCGATTTTTTCATAGTCTTCGACATTCCTGATCTCCTGATGCCCATCAATGTTGTAAGGGCCTAAATGCATGGCCTATGCCACGATGGAGTTCAGTGAAAAAATATCTGTGATGACGTATGGATAAGTTTTTGACCACACAAAGGCGGGATGGACGAGTGCTGTTGACTCAAGACAGACTTTTTTGAATAGAGCTGTGAACTAGGACACTTGGCAAAAAAAGCCATGAATGGACCGAAAATCTACCGAGCGAAAATCTCTAGGCACTTCCAATTTCTGCTTCTATTACGGCTGGATATGAGAAAATCCAAGGATGATTTGGGGTTAGCTTTCAAAACTTTTCAAATGAAATCAACAGAAATCAACTGATCAAAACAATGACAGCACTGTTTCGTCTGTGGTCAGTGGACGATACAAGTTTTTCGCCGATCGAATGAACATTCTGCCGATACTTACCAACAAGTCATTCAAGATTTTAAAAGTCGGGTTTTCAAACCCAAAAAAATAATCTTCGCTCGTATCGGAGGTCCCGAATGCCTCTTTTTACGCTCCTCTTAGGGATGCTGCTCCTCCAGATGGTGCTCAGCTCTAGCCTCTTTTGGGATGTAAAAGGTGGGCGCGCTTTGCTGCTCCATATCCTGGTGCAGATGGTATGCTGGACTCTGCATAGGCATTTCGCGGAGTCGACCGGTCTCTTTTCTTTCGGTCTGGAGCAAACAGCCTTTTGGGCAAACATTCTGATGGGACTCGTCTGGGTGGATTGGTCTGTGCAGACGATGAGGACTAAAGCGACTTTCATTGCCTCCATCTGCTTGAGTGCTCTGTCAGCATTGGCCTTACTCTTCCCTCATTCACAAAGACCTCAATCCGACCAATATTCTCTATAATCGGGAGATCGGCGACGTCAAAATCATCGACTTCGGCATTTCTACCAA
>JBGSRE010000572.1:0-2620 GCA_041737755.1 Oligoflexus sp. | reverse complement strand
TTTTGCGAGCCGCTATCTTTATCGATGGGGCCTACGTGCGGACTCAGTTCAAAATGCACAAGATTGAACCTGATTATGCTGAGTTGGCTGACTATTTTCTGAACCCCCTGCGTGCTTCCTTTCCTTTGGATTTACTCCGCTGCTATTACTATGACTGCGCACCTTATATGTCCCCCGAACCCAGTGAAGATGAATTGAAGCGCATGGAAGTCCATCAAACTTTCGTCGAGCAGCTTCTCAGCTTGGGTCGTTGGGCCATTCGTCTTGGCAAATTGCAAAAGCGTTGGGAAGGGCAGCGGGAGTACTACGAGCAGAAGCGCGTCGATGTCTTGCTTTCCGTGGATTTGGTTCGGCATGCAGCGGCCGGACATATTCAGCATGCTGTGCTGGTCGCTGGTGATAGTGATTTTGTGCCAGCAGTGGAAGCGGCCAAGGAGCATGGCGTGACGGTATCGCTCTGGTGTGGTCACGCAAATACTGTGCATCGAGATCTCATTTCTTTGGCCGATGAAGTCTATACTTTCGAATGGGCCGATTTTCCTCGGCTCAACGAAGATCCGGCCAATGAAAAAAAGAACTACCGTCGTCGTCGTCGTCGCGGAGGTCGAGGACGCGGCGGACGTCCTGATGCTGCTGGTGAAAACAATTCGATTGAATCCCACCCTGCCGGATCGATGGAAGATAACAAAGCCAGTTGGGGTGACCGGCTGAAGCGCTTCACTGGAATGAAATAGTTCCGGGGTCCTTGGGTGACATTTTGGTCGCAGACTCGCCACGCTGCGACTGATTTATTCTTGCCATGCGAAAGCCTTGAATTTAAATGTACTCATGGAGCTACGCATGACAGTGTCTACAAGGCATTCATGTGCCTTCTGGATTCGGCCCAAGTCGTTGCACGCGGTGTCTTTTACATGAATGATATCATGAAGATAGAAAACCACAGGGCCAACACTTCGGGGTCCACTCCTTGCATCTTTAAAACCGGAACCTGAACGGCTTGTTGTTAGGAGCAAAACGCGATGTTGATCTTTGGTAAGAATGCAATGTTCGCTAGTTTTTTACTGGTCATGAGCACAACACTATTGGCGAACGATAAAACCCTGCTGGTCAATGGCGTCTATGCAGCAGTTCATGGTGATCTCGCGGTTGACAAAGGCGAGTGGCGGAACAAGGAATCCTTCAGTGCGCTGCGTATGAAGGCCGGTTTTCAATTGATACGCATCGGCTTTGTGGGCCTTACCGTCGGCTATCAAAAAGTTGGATTCTATACGGCCGAAAGAAACTGGACCAAGGGTGAAGCCAATAAAGTTAACTTCGACTATCGAGGCCCGGTTGCCGAATTGCATCTGTTTCCCGATGCTCTGTTTAATTTTTCGCTCGCCGCCCATAAAGGCGAAGGCTTCAGTTTCCAATCCGGTGATGCGGAAAGTTTCGGCTTGGATTGCGCCGGGGACTCGTTTTGTACTTCGGCTCGTATCGAGCGCTCTCGGCTGGACATTTCTGAGCTTACCGGCCAGGTGAATTATCTCTTCCGTCCAGGCTTGGCGCTATTTTTAGGTGCCGGTAGTCGCCAGGTAAAGGGCACTCCTTTCTACGAAACCAATCGATCTACTACTGTAGGTGGTGAGACGACCACACCGACCAAGTTCGAACGCTTTGGCGCCTCCAGCTGGAAAATAGATAGCCAGTTCTTTCTACTAGGAATCCGCGGCACGAATCTTTAAGTTATTTTTTGGGGGAAATCTTCCCTCAGTTGCTTCACCCCGCATATCTGCCTGTCTACGGCCGTTCAAAAGCCTATGATATGATCGCCCCTCGAAATCAACAACGTCAGGGGTTCAACTTGCAAACTCAATTCCAGAAGAATCTGGGCGTTCCCGCTCGGGGGAAGGACCAAGGCATGACTCAGGCTGCAGCGCAATCCCATCCATTCAGCGCCGTTCACGCGGTTTTTTTTAGCTTCGCTATTTTCGGTCCACTGCTGGTGATTAATGCTTTTCAAACCCTAAGCATCCTGTGGAAGCCCATCAGCCTGAAGTGGTTTCGCAAGTACAATAATTTTTGGGCTAACCATTACTGGAGCTATGTCGGCTGGGCAGCAAGGTCGATAGGCGGCATTGAAGTCGAAATGCTCGGCGATCGTATTCCTCGCAATGAAAATGCTTTGGTCCTGGCCAATCATCAGAGTGCTGTGGATATCGTCGTGCAACTGATCGTGGGCAAGACCGTCGAGCGCTTAGGAGATATGAAATTTTTTGTGAAAGACATCCTGAAATGGGTCCCGGGTCCTGGTTGGGGCATGGTGTTTCTGGAATGTATCTTCATGAAACGCAATTGGACCGAGGATCGCCACAGGGTCGTCAAACAGCTGCAAAAATTTCGGCAGGATCGCGTCCCTGTTTTGGGTGAACATCTATCCCGAGGGCACTCGTTTAAGAGCATCCAAACTGGCAAGCACTCAAGAGTTTGCGCGAAAAAATGGGCTCTTTATTCCGCAGAATCTGCTGCTCCCTCGGGTTCGAGGCTTTCAGGCGACTCTAGAAGGATTAGAAGGTCATCTGCATGCCGTCTACGATCTAACGATTGTCTATCAGCATAAAGCGCCTGGACTTTGGGATCT
>JBGSRE010000530.1:0-2258 GCA_041737755.1 Oligoflexus sp. | reverse complement strand
AGGATGGTAAGTGCAGCTACTTTCCATTCCAAGCGAATCTTGGACCAGCCTTCGACGGCTCGATCGATCTTACTATCCGAGAGATACTCTTCAGCCGAGGGATTGATTTCAATTTTTGTGCTGCTGAGCACCTCGCTGACGATATCTTACGATTTAAAGTCAGAGAAGTGGAAAATCAATAGTACTAGAAATGGTCCAAAGCCGAGTAGTTTGTCAACGATTGAAGTGTTCGGGCGAAATATTTTAGTATATGGTGGTGAAGTTTCGGGCCAACAATTTTCGAACGATGCCTTTATCTTTGATACAAAATCAGAAGTCTGGTTGAAGTTATCTCATACAGAAAAGTTCGGATCGAGATCAATGGCAAGTGCTGCTAGTACCACGCGATTCATAGCGCTTTTTGGTGGCAAGTCAAACGCTAAAAATAGGCAATGGGCTCGATTTGATACCAAGAGGCTTCAGTTCGAGGTCTTCAATAATGATCAAATGACCGCAACGGTGGGGCAAGTCGCTCTTGATATCGGGAATGATAGAGTCTTTGTTTGGGGAGGATTTTCTGGCACGCAAAAGCAATCCACCGGATTTATTTTGGACCTAGGTTCAAATCAAATATTTCCTTTAAAAGTACCTACTATTCTCTCAGCAAGAGCCAATTCTAGAGCTGTACATCATGGAAATCGAGTCTATATCTGGGGAGGTTCGACTCACGATCGGAATGCTAATTCTGGCGCTACTTATAACATTGAAAGCAGTGAGTGGATGGTATTGCCTGCAATTCCTGATTCTCGATACAATGACTTGCGTAGCGCAGAAATAATTAAATTGAGAGAAGAAGGCTTCCTCTTAGTGGGTGGACGCTTTGGAAAAGATGAATTCAACCAGGACCTATGGTTTTTTGATTTCGTGGAAAATGCTTGGAAAAAACTAATTCCGGAAGGTCGTTTGCCTGGTCGAATAGCGCATTGTGTCCAAATTTCTGGATCGGGAAAGCCACTTGTCTATGGGGGCTTAGGATATCGTGAAGGATCAAAAGAATTGGTTCATTTTGATGGTATTTGGAGTCTTGACTCCATAGAATAGCGCCGTCGAAGACAAAGAATGCTAAGTCGGCTCATGTCAGGTCCACATTTGCTTTTAATCGCATCTTTATCACTCCTATTGGGTTGTTCGGCGCTTAAAAATAGTATCGCATTTTTGAAGTACTCTTGTGGGAGCGAAGCTCAAGAAGGAAATAGATTTGTTATTCTAAACTTGCGAGCAATACACCATTGCAAACCTGACGAAGAAGCATAATTAATTGGACGGACACTTTCGGTTGTCGCCAAGCATTCGGACGGAATCCAAGTCTGGGATCCAAATACCGACGAAGCGGAGATTGCTCTGGAGTCGCCCGGTACACCGAAAAATCCCACCCTATGAAAAAACGAAGACTTGAGCTGTTTTACCCTCGTTCCTCAAAATTTCGTGCCATCCAATCGCACCAACTGATCTTCGGAAAATATTATCTTTCCGATCATAAAGACGCAGGCTTGCCCAGCGATAAAGACCTTTTCACCCATCATGCGAAGTGATAGATCCCCGCCCCGCTCGGATATTTGCCGTGCCTTCAAAGAATTTTTACCTAATTTTTCTCCCCAAAATGGTCCCAACAGGCAATGGACAGAACCCGTGACTGGATCCTCATCAATTCCGACCGACGGAGCAAAAAATCGCGAAACAAAGTCAAATTCTTGATTATTGTCTGCAAGCGACGTAATCGAGAGGAAGGTCCGTGATTTGCGGAGAAAGTCAATATCAGGCTTTGCATCAATAACCTGCTGTTGAGTTGCCAGAACCAGGACTAACGTTTCATGCCCCCAAATGGCCTCCACCGCTCCGAATCCCGCTAAAGGCAACTGCAGATTGGCCAGCGGAATATTTTTGAATTCAAATCGAGGAAATTCCAACTCCCATTCCGTGCCACGCTTTCGAACAATGAGCTCTCTTACTCGACTCAAAAAAGGTACCATTTGCTGACCAGGCAGTAAATAATTCATCACAACAAAACCTGCCGCAAGAGTCGCGTGACCACATAGCTCGACCTCACCGCCCGGAGCCATCCACCGAATTTGATACCCCTGTGGACATTTCACAATAAATGCTGTCTCGCTCAAATTATTTTCAGCTGCGATTTGCTGCATAAGCTCATCGGCAATCCAATAATCCAAAATACAAACCGCCGCAGGATTTCCCTGAAATGGCTGAGCTGCGAAGGCATC
>JBGSRE010000522.1:0-4168 GCA_041737755.1 Oligoflexus sp. | reverse complement strand
AGCAGCTTGAACAAAAGTAGGAAATTTGAGAGACAAGATTTTGAAATAGTAATAAAGACTAAAAACGCTATGGGTAGTGCACCGAGATCCATCGCTACGCTCTGGATAGTTTCTGGCGCTTAAGCGCCAGAAACTAAGTAGCGAAACGTGAGATTGATCCGAAGATCGAGTGGTTTGCGAGTCTTTGGCAAGGCATGCAGCCACTCCTGTTGAAGCCGACCCGACATAACGAGAAGACTGCCATCACTTAAGACGATCTCCAATTTTCTGCCATCTTTTTTATGCTTGAAGAGGAAACGACGAGGCGCACCAACACTGATGGAAGCGATTATGGGTTCGGGGCCCAAAGCTGTCTCATCATCAGCATGCCAGCTCATATACTGCAAACCATCAGCATAGCGATTCGCTAGCACGGAATTAAACGGGCTTGCTGTGAAAGTTTCGGCTTGGCGGCGGAGCTGATTCAAAAGCGGAGTCCATGGTAGGGGATCATTGCGGATACCGGAATAGTAGTAAACAGCCTCCGAATGACCATACCACGCCGTCAGACGTGGAAGGGGACTCGTCCGTCCAAACATGCTGATTTGGTCCTGTCGCCAGCGGATATCCTGATCTAGGGTGTCGATCAAGCTAGGGGCAAGAAAATGCGGGATATAGTGGAGCCGCCCACTGGTATCATCCAGCAGGATCTGCGGTTCTTCCTGTAACAAGAGCCCATCCATTGTGTACCTTAGCTTTTTCTGCCATTCGGTAATATTCCAGCAGTAGAGACTAATAGCAAGTGCGACCACCTGAAGCGATCCCTGCCGGCCTGTTTATTCTCCTTTCCGGTAGAGATCGAGTTTTTTTCAATGGGTAAGAGAGATCAGTTGGGATCAGCTTTTGTAAATCAACTGCCTACGGCACGGCATAATTCAAAAACTGTGGCCCTGTGGCAACAGTCGGGCAAGTATTTATGCTTAAAAAGTCATGCTTTCAACGGCACTTGTTACTCTTCAGAAAGAAATCCTCAGCTGCTGCCGTAGGGAAGGATGTCCTGTTTGTTGGCAAATGCTTGCCGATTGAGAAACAAGGGCATAATAGAGGAGCATTTTTTATGACTTTGAGTAAGTCGTCTGCAAAGACGAGGCAGCTCTGTTTGTCACTGCTCGCAGGACTTCTTAGCGCTTGCGGGTCGGAGACGCCAGCTTTTCAAGAAAAAGCAATGAATGCTTTGATTGACGGGCAGTCGGCGTCCAGTATCGAAAGTGAATATACCGATCCAAATTCAGCAGATGCGACGGTTTACCGAGGCGAGCAGGGTGAATCTTCTATCGAAGCTATTCCTGGCACTCAAGACACCGCAAGCTCGAAGACAAAAGGCGCAGACTCCGAGCAATTGACCATCGATGTTAAGGAATCGCAACTCCGCTTTGGGTCCCAGACCACCAGTGTGACGACACTTATCAATGGGGATAAGGCCAGTGATATTGTCTACACTGTCTCGGCTCCCAACGGTAAAGATGCTGGTAAGATTATCAACGGCGACACTTATGTCAGCCCAGCTGCTGGTACTCAGCCCTATGACGTGACGATTGTTGCGAAGTCAAAAAGTGATCCGACTCTCAAAACTTCGACGATACTGAAGCTGGTTCCCAAAGAACAAGTTTTTGCTGGATGTACGAATGATGAAAAAGGCTTTCCTATCAAAGCTGATATTTTTACCATTCCATCGACTAGCACAGCTTTACCTGACTTTCTATTCATTCAGGAGAAAACCACAACAGTTTGTATGGACAGCTTTCAGGTTCCCAACCGGTCTTGGTCTGATGGTTTCCCTGGTCATCCCCAGCTGATTGAATGGTTTGCATTGCGCGCCACGAGTCGTCTGTCGGTGACTGTTCCTGGTAAGTACTTCTTCAAGTTGAATGCGGATGATGGGGCCAAACTCTATATCGATGGCGAGCTGGTTGTTGACAATGATGGTCTTCACGCCGAGAAAGCTGTGGTTGGTTCGATAAACCTCGTTGCGGGTGAACATGATCTTGTCATGGAATATTTCCAAGGTCCTCGTTACCACATCGCCTTGCAACTTTACTGGAAAGCTCCCGGAACAAGTTCTTATACCTATGTGCCATCGAATGCTTTTAAGCCATAATTAGAGAAAGAAGTGCCTTTTTGAGAGTCAGAGGATTGGGAGAGAGCTCCCAATCCTTTCTGCTTTTGAAGTGCCACTCTAGCGCAGTGCAGCCCCCATCGCACATAAAACTTTTTTATCTTCCTCACCCCTGGCCCAATCAAGCTTGACCTCTGCTAGGTCCTGCAGGATAAACGAGCAGCTTAATAAATTTCGAAAGGTTGGTTCATGACGACCCAAGCCCCGGCCAGTGTTCCGAGCAAATCGGCAACGCAGATGATGCTCGATTATTTCCGTGAATTCAAAGTTCTGAAACAAACTCCTATGGAATACTGGGGGGTGCAAATAATCAACTTTCTCGATTCCATGGCCTATTTTGCGCTCTTGACCGTGGTCACCCTCTTCCTCTCGGAGCAGATTGGAGTGGACGATGTGAATGCCGGTTATATCGTCACCATTTTCACTTCTCTGACGACTGTCCTCCTGTTTGTATCGGGTCTGCTTACGGATTCTTTGGGCATCCGAAAATCGCTTTTGGTGACAATGCTCATGCGGGCCGTCGTGACACTTGCCCTTGTAGGCTTGGCTGTGACACCCACTTTTCCCTTCCGAATTCCACTCGTTACTCTTTGTTTTGTAGCTATGGCTCCTTCCATGGCTATGGTCCAAACTTTGTTTCAATCGGCTATTAAGCGCTACACCAACGATAAATCTCGCAGTGCCGGTTTCAATCTTTGGTACCTTTTTATGAATATTGGGGGCGCGGCTGCAGGCATTTTAGTCGATCTTGTTCGGCTGAATTTGGGATTGTCGAGTACTTGGGTGATGGGAACGGGAATTTTGACTTCCTTTGCCTCTCTCGGTGTCATGCTGCTTATGGTGCGGCGTGAAGAGCAGTTTGGTGATGATGGAAAATTTCACAGCCTTCTCTTCGATCACGACCGGGGCAAGGCCGCAGTGAAAAAGCCCAGTCCTTGGCGGATTTTAAAGGCTATGGTCAATGAGCAGGCTTTTTGGCGACTCTTTGCTCTGGTGACTTTGCTGCTGGGAGTGCGGGCTGTATTTGCCTATTTCTATTTGCTGATGCCAAAGTATTGGACGCGAATCATGGGTGAAGACGCGGCGATTGGTGCTCTGAACACCATCAATCCCATTCTGATTGTCGTGGGATTGATCCTGTTCATACCCCTTGCAAACAAATTCAATATTTTTAAAATGTTGGTTTACGGGGCGATCCTTTCATCTCTCAGTCTCTTCATACTGGCTTTGCCCTGGCAGGCTGTGAGTCATGTGCTGGGGAGCTTAGGTCAGATGATGGGTGTGGATTGGTTGCGCAATGATTTTGTGCTAGCCTATTACGCGATATCAGTAATGAGCATGATCGTCTTGTCCTTGGGCGAAGTGATTTGGTCACCCAAGCTTCAAGAGTATACGGCTGCCATAGCTCCCGAAGGCCAGGAGGGATCTTACATGGGTCTTTCCATGGTGCCTTGGTTTGCAGCCAAAACCCTAGTGAGTTTCCTGTCCGGCCATATGCTGATGCGCTGGGTGCCAGAAGGTATCGGCCCTCGACTCAAAGAAGGCACTGTTGCCTTCTGGGATTCTCCCGAAGCCATGTGGCTCATTCTGGGCATCATTGCGCTGGCTGGACCGATCCTGGCCCTGATCTTCCAAAGCTGGTTCACCAAAGGAGCTCGCTGGCATCAGGCAGCTCCTTCAAATTAAAAGACTTTTCTCTTCATGCTTGGCTTGAATTGTGCTCATATCGATGACGTAGCGGAAATCGATTTCACCTCGATCGATCTCATCAAAAGCATCGTTAATGCGGTCGACTGGGATCAATTTTGTATTGGGCACGATGTTGTGCTCACTGCAAAAATCGAGCACTTCCTGCGTCTCGGCTATACCACCGATCAAGGAGGTGGAGAGTGTGCGTCGATCAGTAATCATTTTGCTCAAATCGATAGGCTTGGTCAGAGGCGCGATGCATCCGACGATCGTTATCACACCATCTCGTTTTAAAAGCGTTGTATAGGGATTGACATCATGGGG
>JBGSRE010000495.1:0-7119 GCA_041737755.1 Oligoflexus sp. | reverse complement strand
TGCTCAGTCCGGAGTGGCTAGCGTCAGTGACCAGGGTGCCATTCGTCTCAATCCTGCTATGCTTTATCTCCATCGGTCTTATGATGTGAGTGGTGGCTACTACTGGCCTGCGGAGGGTCGCCCTTTCTATAAACTTTCTGTTATCGATGGTGTGACTTCGCGCATGGTCGCGGGTTTTGAGTACACAGGGTTTCAGGAAAATTTAAAGAATCGTAATCCAGCCGATGTCGAAGGAGATTCGCCGGTTTTGCGTCGCGGTTCTGTAGCCATCGCAATTCCAACTGATTTTTTTGCAATAGGCTTCTCTGGGCATTACGTTGAAGCTGAAGATCGGACCGATCCGTCCGAGATCAAGAGTTATAAAGGCATCACGCTCGGTGGAGGCCTTGTGGCAATGCTGGGAAAACAGATGCGACTCGGTATTTCCGCAGAAAATCTCAACAATCGTCGAGTGGCGGATGTGGCTCCCAAAACGCTTCGAGCAGGACTGTCCTGGGAGGACGCAAGTTCAACCATCACAGTTCATGGCGAAGTAAGGCAGCGCGATCGCAGTGTCGCCCTGGAATGGACTAATCCCATTACCGAAGGGTTGACGTTAGCCGAATCCGTGACTGATACTTCGCCAGAACGCATGGCACTGGCGGGTTTGCAGGTCAAGACCTTCGATATGCTCCGGCTGTTTGCAGGTTACGGCCGAACAGTGAAAGGTGAACTCCGAGAGGTCACTGGCGGTGGCATCGGAATTTATCAGAAGAGCTTTTCATTCAGCTATGCCACCAGTAAAAAAGATCCCGATGCCAAGGATTGGCAAAGTTCTCTACACCTATCGGTGACGATGAAAATCTAATCACAGAAGTGAGGCCTACATGCTGCGCAAGCGTTTGGAGAATGGCATTGATGTCGTGATCCAGGAGAATCAATTTTCAAAAATGTTTGCCCTGCAGTGCTGGATCGGCGTCGGATCGCTGCATGAGGAAGAGGGTGAGGAGGGCATCAGTCACTGCATTGAACATATGCTGTTCAAAGGCACCAAGCGCTTTGCAGTCGGCGAAATTTCTCGCCGTGTCGAGTTTTTGGGTGGTGATATGAATGCATACACCAGCTTTGAACATACGGTCTTTTACATCACTCTTCCGGCTGCTCATGCGGCAGAAGCGATCGATATTCTTTCGGATTCGATCTTCAATAGCAGTTTCGATCCGGAAGAGCTCACCCGGGAAAAAGAAGTCATTCTGGAAGAGCTCAAGCGCAATGAAGACAGTCCTGGTTATATGCTGGGTCGCAAGATTTTTGGCGCTCTCTATGAAGGAACGCCCGCTGCCAAGCCCATCATAGGCTATGGAGAGACGATCAAAGCCTATTCCCGTGAAGCTATTCTTGGCTTTCAAAAGAAATGGTATCAACCCGACAATATGAAAATTGTTGCGGTCGGTGCCGTTAATGCCGAAAAATTGATGGAGAGTGTTCAGCTAGCTTTTGGGCATGCACAGGGCAAGTCCTTGGACCGCACTCTCAAGCTCAAACTCCCAGATATTAAAGTTCCCACGGTGCATATTATTAAAGGTGATTTCGAGCAGCCGCGCATTGAAATCGCTTTTCCTGCTCCCCCCCTTCTTCATGAAGATGTGCTGCCTTTGGATCTCGCTGCTTTTGCCTTGGGCAGTGGCGAATCCTCGCGTCTTCACCGGCGGGTTCGTGATGAGCAGCAGCTGACCAGCGTCGTAGGCTGTTCAGTCTATGCGCCGAGCTTTGGCGGGATTTTCGAGTTGAGCGCCATGCCCCATGCGGAGACTTATCTCGAGTGTGTGCAATCGCTCGGGGCGGAGCTGGCTCGTTTGAAGTATGAAGAGCCCGTCACCAAAGAAGAGCTGGAGCGCGCTCGTGCCAATGCCAAGGCCGACCGTATCTATGCCGAAGAAACTGTTTCGGGCCAAGCCCGATCGCTTGGCAATGCCCTGCATACGCCGCACGACCTCCTGCATGATTACGTGGTGGAAGCCCAAATCAATCGACTCAATACCTACGAAGTCGAACAGGCCGTAGATCGATGGTTGAGTGAAGATGCCTGCGTGATGGCTTGTATTCTGCCGCCTGAAAGCACGATCACAGCCGATGATGTTCGCAAGGCTTTTATGGATGGGTTCCGCAAACCCAAAGTGGATGCGGCCGCGGCATCGGCAGCGAGCAAAAAGGATCCCAAGCAGATTCACGTCGTCCAGCTCACGCCGCAAATCACCTTTCTCTATAAGCAGCAAAAGCATAACGATCTGATGAATATTACCGCGGTTTGCTCGGGTGGCCTCCGCAGTGAAAGTCCGAAGCAGTCTGGTTTGTATTATATGCTTGCCGATCTGCTGGGGAGCGCGACGGCAAGTCATAACTATGCGGATATGCTACGCCGCCTCGAAGGTCAGGGAGCGGTGCTCGGAGGATTCTCTGGCAAAGACACTCTTGGTGTGAAATTTCAGTGTCTGTCGGAACAGGTCGAGGATCTTCTCCCTCTTTGGGCGGAATCCATTCTCGATCCAAGATTCCCCGACACTCAGCTGCAAACCGCTCAAATGGAAGTGTTCGATAACATTCAGGCGGAAAAAGATTCCCCTTCTTCCCTGGCTATGCGTCGCTTCCAGCAAGCGATGTATGTGGACCATCCCTACCGGCATCCAGTCTGGGGTTCCGAAGAAGTGGTGCGAGGCTTTAGCTGTGATGCTTTGCTCGATGAGTACACCGCTATACGGGATCGGTCGCACTGGATTATCAGCGGTGTCGGCCGATTGCCTTTCGAGGCAATGGCTCGCATGATGGAAAGACTTTTAAAGCCTTTGCATCGGTCCGTTGCTCGTCCAACCGATATTGTCCAGGCGCTTCCCGCAGTTTTGAAGCCTTATCAAAGCAATCTTCACAAGGACCGGGAGCAGGTTCACCTCGTGATGGGCAGCCTTGGACTTTGCTGGGCTGATAAGGATCGGCATGCCCTTGATGTTCTGAGCAATGTACTGGGTGGGAGTGGCGGACGATTCTTTCTTAAGCTCCGTGATGAGCAGAGTCTGGCGTACTCGGTGGCGCCGATTCACTCCTACGGCTGTCATCGCGGCATTTTTGGCGCCTACATGGCCTGTAGTCCGCATAAACTCAAGCTTGCGGAGGACGGAATTCTCTCTGTCTGGAATGATATTTGTCAGAATGGGGTGAGTCAGGATGAAGTCGATAGGGCTCGCAACTATCTCATAGGCGGCCATGAAGCCGACATGCAGCGTGGCGATTCCCAGGCCATGTCCATGGCGCTCATGGAGCTCTATGGTTTGGGCCACGATGACTTTGAAAACTATGCCAATCGTCTGCTTGAGGTCGATCATAGCGCCGTACAAAAGATAGCGAAGCGTTTGCTCGTCGATCAGGAGCAAGTCATTGTGCGGGTCGGCCCTCTGGACTAAAATCTTCTTTGAAGTCTTTTAGCAGCGTGTTCTTGGCAGCCTTTTGGTCAAGAGCACGTTGGCCAGTAAGCGGCCTTTTTCATGGAAAAAGACCCCTGTATGATATAAGAAAGTCCGGGTTAAGTTCATCGCTTGCCTCAGCGGAGCAGCCAGCTTGTTGCTCTGCAATCTTTAGTATTTCCCGTGGAGAGATCTATGAGTTGGATCGTTCGTCTCATGAAGTCCTCACTAGGTTCCAAGTATGTGATGGCAGTGACGGGCGCAGGCCTGTTCGTCTTCCTTGTTGGACACATAGGAGGCAACCTGCTGCTGTATTTTGGTCAGGACGCAATGAACACCTATGCCGTTGGTTTGCGTAATCTACCGTACGGTCTCTTGTGGATTGCCCGTGGTGGTATTCTGGTGCTTTTCCTTTTGCACATTTTTACGGCCTATCGCCTCACCTTGGCCAACCGAGCAGCACGTCCAACTTCCTATGCATTCGATGCCACTGTTCAGGCTTCCTATGCATCGCGCACCATGGCCAGAACAGGAACGATCGTCCTGCTTTTTGTTCTGTATCATCTCGCGCATTTTACCTTCCGTGTCGTAAACTATGCGGGACCTTATCTCGACAGTCAGGGGCGGGATGACGTATATTCGATGGTTGTGGCGGGATTCAATCAGCCCGTGTTGTCTGCTCTCTACGTTCTTGCAATGCTGGTCCTTGGTTATCATTTGAGTCATGGGCTATCGAGTATGTTTCAATCCGTTGGTTTGAATCATGGCAAGTACAACAAGTTCTTCCGGAGAGTCATGCCTCTTATCGGCTGGGTTGTGACTCTCGCCGGGGCTACGATCCCTTTGGCAGTTCTTACAGGTATCATCAGGTAAACGCCAATACGAGGAGCATAAGATATGAAATTGGATGCCAAAATTCCAAGCGGTCCTCTTGCGGAAAAATGGAGCAAGCATCGCTTCGATATGAAACTTGTGAACCCAGCGAACCGGCGTAAATATCACGTTATCGTGGTGGGATCCGGCCTAGCCGGCGCCTCAGCGGCAGCAACCTTGGCTGAGATGGGTTACCAGGTCTCCTGCTTTTGTTTTCAGGACAGTCCCCGGCGCGCTCACAGTATCGCGGCTCAAGGCGGGATCAATGCCGCGAAAAACTATAAAAACGATGGCGATTCTGTGCATCGTCTGTTCTATGACACGATCAAAGGCGGCGACTTCCGCGCCCGCGAAGCCAACGTCTATCGTCTCGCCGAAGTCAGCGTCAACATCATCGATCAGTGTGTTGCCCAAGGCGTGCCTTTTGCTCGTGAATACGGTGGGCTGCTGGACAACCGTTCCTTCGGTGGAGCCCAGGTTTCGCGGACTTTTTATGCTCGGGGTCAAACAGGTCAGCAGCTGCTCCTCGGCGCCTATTCGGCGCTTGAAAGACAGATAGGCCTTGGCAATGTGAAGATGTATACGCGTACGGAAATGCTGGATCTTATCCTCGTCGATGGACGAGCTCGCGGTATTGTCGTGCGAAATCTCGTGAGTGGTGAAGTTTCCTCGGTCACCGCGGAAGCGGTTGCTCTTTGTACTGGTGGCTACGGAACAGTTTTCTATCTGTCGACCAATGCCAAAGGTTGTAATGTCACTGCCACCCATCGCGCCTGGAAGCGCGGCGCTGGTTTTGGCAACCCCTGCTATACCCAGATTCACCCGACCTGTATTCCTGTGTCGGGCGATCATCAGTCGAAGCTGACTCTGATGTCGGAGTCTTTGCGCAATGACGGTCGAGTTTGGGCGCCGAAGAAAAAAAGCGATACGCGTCCTCCCGATCAAATTTCTGATGACGAGCGCGATTACTTTTTGGAACGCAAATACCCAAGCTATGGCAACCTTTCGCCAAGGGATATCGCCTCGCGTTCTTCCAAGGAAGTCTGTGATGAAGGACGCGGTGTTGGCCCTGGCGGCAAAGGTGTCTTTATGGATTTTCGCGACTCCATTAAGCGCCTTGGCGAAAACACGATTCGGCAGCGTTATGGCAATCTTTTTGCGATGTATGAAAAGATCACGGCCGAGGATCCTTACAAGGTTCCCATGCGCATTTATCCGGCCGTTCACTACACCATGGGCGGCCTCTGGGTTGACTACAACCTGATGAGTACAATTCCAGGACTTTATGTGTGCGGTGAAGCCAACTTCTCCGATCACGGGGCCAACCGTCTGGGCGCAAGTGCTTTGATGCAAGGGCTGGCCGACGGATACTTCGTTCTTCCAGCAACCATCGGCGATTATTTCGCGAGCAATAGCTTCGATAAAGTTGATGCCAATCGCCCTGAAGTTAAGCAGGTGATGGGCGAAGTCAGCGATCGTATCAAGAAGTTTCTGTCAATCAATGGCAAACGCTCGGTGGATTCCTTCCACAAGGAGCTTGGGCTTTTGATGTGGGACAAGTGCGGCATGTCTCGGACCAAAGAAGGTTTGGAATTTGCCCTGAAAAGAATTGCAGAAATACGCGATGAATTCTGGAAGAACGTGAAAGTCAGCGGCCAAGGCGAAGAGCTCAATCAGGAGCTCGAAAAAGCCGGTCGTGTCGCTGATCTTCTGGATCATGGCGAGCTGATGTGTCTCGATGCTTTGACGCGTGAAGAGTCCTGTGGTGGTCATTTCCGTGAAGAACACCAAACGGCAGAAGGGGAAGCCCTGCGGGACGACGAACACTTTGCGCACGTAGCAGTCTGGGAATACAAAGGCCCCAACGCCAAGCCTATTCGGCATGCAGAGCCGCTCGTCTATGAAAATGTCAAGCTTGCAACGAGGAGTTACAAATAATGGATCTCGAACTCCATGTTTGGCGCCAAAAAGGCCCGAAAGATTCCGGCAAAATCGTCCCGTATCAGGCCAAAAATGTGTCTCCAGATAGTTCCTTTTTGGAAATGCTGGATCAGGTGAATGAAAGTCTTATCGTCAAAGGTGAAGACCCAATTGCCTTTGACCACGACTGCCGGGAAGGCATTTGTGGTTCCTGTTCGATGGTGATCAATGGCAAGGCTCATGGTGGTCAGAGTGGCACAACTACTTGCCAGCTTCATATGCGTAAGTTCAAAGACGGTGAAAAAATCTTCATCGAGCCATGGCGGGCCAAGTCTTTTCCAGTGCTCAAGGATCTCGTCGTGGATCGAGGTGCTTTCGATCGGATCATTCAGGCTGGTGGTTTCGTGTCGGTCAACACCGGTGGAGTGCCGGACGCCAACGCCGTATCTGTGCCAAAAGAGATGTCTGATTTGGCGATGGACTCGGCGGAATGTATTGGGTGCGGTGCCTGTGTTGCCTCTTGCAAGAATGCTTCGGCAATGCTATTTGTCGCCGCGAAAGTTTCCCATTTGGCGAATTTGCCTCAAGGCCAACCCGAACGTATGCGACGTGTTTTGAACATGGTAAAGCAGATGGATGTCGAAGGTTTTGGTAACTGTTCCAATCAGTACGAGTGTTAAAACCCAGACGACGCAGTATTCTTATGGTTTTCTGATAAATTCGGCAGGACTTCATGCCGACTGCGTAGCTCACGCGTTTGACGTTGGTAAAGACTACACACTTCTGCCCTTCAAGGGCATCTATTGGAAAATGGAGAAAGGCAGCGGATTGAAGATTAATCACCTTGTCTATCCTGTGCCTGATCTCAGAGTCCCGTTCCTCGGGGTTCACA
>JBGSRE010000488.1:0-4016 GCA_041737755.1 Oligoflexus sp. | reverse complement strand
GTCCTTTTGAAGAGTTGGGGGGGGTGGGGGCAAAGCAGGTCTTTGACGGCAAAGACTCTCGCTTGCAATGGGATTCGGGGTGTTGGTCGAAATTCTTAAGACTCGGTTGCCCAAGCTCAGGCAGCGAAAGGTCTAAGTCTTGGAGATCTTCGAGTTGACGGCGCCGTCTGCGCCGCACTTAAGAGACGTTTAACCCGTCTTTAATTTCGACTCACGATTGCTGCCGTGGCGATCAGCTCGTCTAAGAGTGCCATCGACATTTTTCCAGCGACTGCGTAAGGATCCAACTCGGGCTTTTCGGAGTACTTGAGCAGTGTAGATGGATTCACTTTATTCAAGTTCACCTGACCCATAGTCCAGTTCGAAAAAATCCGTTCGGTAACCTCTTCATAGTACAAAATCTCAACATCTTTGTGCCGCTCATCGTTGGCAATCCGATTATAAAGTTGCGACACTTCCCGTCGACTCCCCTCAAGGACTTGGAGGAACAGGTTATTACTATAGCAGAGTATGCCGGTCACTCCCGCCCGGGGGTTGTGGGCCCGTGATTTAGCCATTATAGAGTCTAAAAGCGATTGATCAGCACCTTCAACAATGCGACTGGCATAAAGCAAGCGAACAAGCATAGATGTCGATCCTCACGTGTTCTTCCGAGGAAGTAGTGATAAAAACTCACGGCGCAATGCCTTATCTTTGAGAAATGAGCCACGCATCACCGAGTTTATCATCTTGGCTTCCATGTCGCGAACACCGCGCCAATGCATGCAAAAATGATCGGCTTCCATAACGACGGCTAGACCGTCAGGCCTCATTCGTTCCATCAAAAGGTCGGCAACCTGAGTCACTGCCTCTTCTTGAATTTGCGGGCGACTCATCACCCAATTAGCCAATCTGGCGTATTTTGATAGGCCGATCAGGTTTGAGTGTTCGTTGGGCATAACACCGATCCATAGCCGACCCATGATAGGACAGAAATGGTGGGAACAGGCGCTCCTCACAGTCAATGGCCCGACTAAAATAAGCTCGTTCAGATGGGCGACGTTGGGAAATTCCGTCACCGCAGGTACCGGCACATATCGGCCGCGAAACACTTCAGTGAGGTACATCTTGGCCACTCGACGTGCTGTGTCTTGGGTATTGTGGTCGCTATCGGTATCGATGACCAGGCTGTCAAGCACGCCCTTCATATTTTTGGCGACTTCATCGATGAGAAGATCCAGTTCGCCAGGTTCGATAAACTCAGAGATATTGTCGTTGGCAAAAAAGCGCTGAGGCGTTTTCTTAATACGTGCCCGAATTCGGCCCGAAATGGAAACACCATCACCGTTCGTTAGCTCTGTGCCTATTGGCTTATTCGATACGTCATTCACCGTTTGAAACTCCCTATGGTAGGCGATTCTATAACAGTGGGGAGGCAAAGAGCAAGGCCAGACGAAAGAGTCTATACCCTCAAGAGAGAACTGCTCAGGACCTTGTCAGGAAGCGAGTGGTTCGATTCTTCTCAGTTGGCGGGGAAGTCTTATGATATAGCTCGTTCCCTGAGCTGGAACACTGATCAACTCGAGTGTCCCACCAGCATCGGTTACGGCTTGAAAAAAGCCCTCAAGCCCAACACCACGACCGGCAATCATCGACACAGCTGCCTGGGTTGAGTATCCACCTTGAACTACCGTGGTAACAAGTTGGGTCAGGCTGCTCGCGCTGGCTTCGCTTGCCGATAGCAAAGCACGTTCCCTTGCTGCCTTTTCCCAATGAACACGGTCAAAGCCTCGCCCATCATCATTGCAGCGGATGATGAGTTGCTCGGGTGTTTCGCTGAAGTTCAGAGTGATCCTGCCAGCCTCTTGCTTATGGGCAGCGGCACGATCTTCCTCGATGCCATGAGCTATGGCGTTGCGCAGAACATGCTGCAGCATGTCGACGACTTTTTCCTCGCTGCGCGTTCTGAGCTTCACCCGCTCGCCCTCAAAATCGATCGCAACGCTCTTGCCAAGTTTTTGTGCTGTTCGCTGAACGCTTTCAATAAGAGATTGGATCATCGATGACAGTGGGCGAGCTTCAATATCCTCGATCCATAGTTTGATTTCTCGACCTAACTCTCCAGCTTGAGGACGGTGGGCGAGGGTGTTCAAAGCTTCGAGTTCTGCTGGTTGGATGCGGTGCTCTCGCTGGTAAGGACCCCATGTGGTTTTGAGTAGACTCTCATGCCGTGCCAGGAACTTCTTAAACTGCTCTTCGACAGACTGTATGTCCCCTGCAACAATTATCGATTTATCTTCGATCTGATGAATGAACTCGGCAATTCTTTTAAGCTTGAAAACAAGGCAATTGCCTTTCAGGGTATGCAAGAGGAAGCGGAGCTCACGTGGATCGACTTTCTCTCGCTTCATCTGGCTCAGCATCTCATGACTCGAGGCGATAAACTGACGAAATGCCTCCAGATCACGGAGAATTTTGATGATCACACGATTCTGCTTGGACTCTCGCTGGCGCCTTTGCAGTTCGGTGACGTCCTGGATGGTGAAGAGGATACTCTTTACGCTGCCATTATCATTGCGGATGACCCCGGCTTCGAGTTGGAGCACCCGAGCGGTGGTCTTTATGTACTTCGGCAGCTGCGACAGCGTCACGCTACTCGGTAGCAGATCTTCATAAACTTGCTTGAGAGCGAGCTCAAACAGGAGAGCGGCACTTTCGCTCTGCCCAAGGAGTTGCAAGAGGCTCTGTCCTTCAAGCTGCTCTTTTCCCAGCAGCAACTGGCAGGAACGTGAGTAACCAGGAAGGACCTTGCCTGCATGATCAATCATGATGAAGCCGCTCGCCACATGATCGAGGATTGTTCGAATCGTAGCGCTCCGCTCGGCGACGAGGTTTTCGACCTGCGAGACGTGTTTCTCCAGTTCATGGTTCAGATTGTTAATAGTTGCAGCGGCTCGATTGCGGATGAAATTGACCCGATCACCGAGAGCGAGTGACATGAGAATCGTCTCGAACACTGCCCCTGGAAAGTTATTGTACTGAACGGTTAAAGACAGATGGAAAATGCCTTCGTAGTGCAAGGTGTTAAGAATATTAGCACCGAGGATAAAGACCCAGGCCAAGATGTAAAAATAAGCGTGTCGATACCCACGGAGGGCGGTGCTGACAGCCGCTGCAATGAGGATAATAGACGCCACACCAATAAATGCTGAGACCACTTTTGAGATCACATGATAGCTCATAAAATTGGTAGCCGCCAGCAGTCCAATCGAGCTCACCAGCATGAGCTGCAGGCTTCGATGCCAGATCATCGAAAGATCCTTCAAGCCTAAAAACGAAATCGTGACGAGGATACCCGTAACATTGGTAACCCCCGCTATGGTAAGAAAACCAATGTTCATGAGCCAGCGGCTGGCCTCTTCGGGGACCAGATAGGGCCAAATCCCTTGAAGAGAAAGCTGAGCGCCAATCATCGATAAAACAAAACCCGTGTAGTAGCTGTAGGTCCGGCTTTGAAACGAAATGGCCAAAAATCCGTTATAGAAGAGTAGCGCCACGAGAATGCCAAACATCAATCCCAAGACCAAAAGATCCATGTATCGATGCTGATCGAAATCCTCAAACTGCCAAAGAAAGAGGGCGATGACTGTGGAACCTTCGGTGCGGATTCGAAGGTAGTAGACGTTTTCACCTGGAATCACATGCAAGGCAAAGAGGGGAGTCCTGCTGATCAAAGCGCGACTTTGAATCGACCTAGCATCGCCTTGAGTGTTCTCAGAAAGGCGACCATCCTCCCCACGCTGAAAGAGCGTGAGTTCGTCGATGTGCATGTAGCGACTTTCCAATAAAAGCATGCTGGGAGTCTTTTCCTGACTAGTCAGCGCCATGCGCACCCAGACTTCGCCCGTGGTAAATCCAAGGCTCGGGTAGGGCTTATCAGTCTCGATAAAGCGGTCGTCGTAGCGACCTTCCATGACTGCCGCTGGCTCGAGAGTGGCATCCGAAGAGAGCAGATAACTGCTGTGTGGTCCTACCAG
>JBGSRE010000458.1:0-5246 GCA_041737755.1 Oligoflexus sp. | reverse complement strand
ACGTAACAGGCGAAGGCAAGGCGGCTCAATCCTAGCGACTTGTTCCAAGGAAAAGATAATCTCGGGAACGGGTTTACCGAGCATCCCTGCGGTCTGGCGAGCCACTCTATCCAAATCAAGTTCCAAAGCATGGATACTTGAGTCTTGAACATTTACCTCATGACTAACATGGAAGAGGCGACGAAGCTTCTGCAGAGTGGCTTCATACTGAAACACACAAGATCGAATATCTTGCACAAACATGAGCAGCTGCGGCTTGATATTGGCGTTCCTCTCAAGCCCAAGCAGCGTCGATTCAGTTTGATGCAAAAGCTCCGCAAGCTGTGATAGGCCAAGAGCCCGCGCCATCCCTTTGAGAGTATGGAAGTGTCTGCTACACATGCCAATGATCGTGGTATGATCGATAGAACTGTCTAATGAAGATTGGCAAGCATCAAGATAATCTCTTGATTCATGAAAAAACTGATCCAATCGCGAGGCCGGAACTTCGGCGATTTCACTGATACGTGCCATTTCTAGACTGCGTTGACGAGCTTCTTCTTGCAGGATACGAACCGAGCTTACATCTCGAACCACGACTAACAATTTCTTGGTGATACCGAGCTCATCAACTATGGGATGCCAATCGATTTCGAGGATCTTCCTTTGCCCTTTACTCTGCCTTTGAATCTCTTTTGGGAACTGACTTGAGTTGATTTCAAAAGCGATGGCATCCTCGCCAATACTCGCAGCCAAGGCTTGTTCTATGGTACTAATCCTATCAAGGCTAAGATCGCTTCCAGCGAAAAGACTTTGAGATAAAGGAACGCCACCGATCGGCGCCCCCCCCAGGATAGTGTTGAGAAATTCTGAATATTCATTATCAATGGTGAAGGTTTGATTGGATATCGTAAAGATACCCTGGCGAATGCTGCTGAGTATGGAACGAATGTCCCGCGTGCGTTCCGTGACACGGGACTCTAGCTGTTCATAAAGTTTTGCATTTTCAATCGAGACAGAGGCCTGTGAGGCAAGAATTTCAACCATCTGAGTTCGATCATTCGTGAAGGCGCCTTTACTGAGGCGATTCTCTAGATAAACCACTCCCCGCATGTTGCCTTGGTTGATCATGGGTACACAAAGTAGAGAGAGTACGGGATGTTCAGCGAAATAGTGATCTTCGAGAAACTCAAATTGCGTGCGGACGTCTTGGATGATAATTGCTTTGCGACTGCGAATGACTGCCCGCGCCAAAGACGAGGCAAGTTGCTGCGAACTGTCGAGAGCTTCGTCAAGCAGCTCGGAAGCACCTCGATCGGCGTCAGCAACCATCGCAACGAAAAACTGGCCATTCGCTCCAGCAAGGACCAAGGCGACACGATCGGCGCCGGCATTTTCCAACAGCGACTCCATCAGTCGCTTGAGCAAGGCTTCTAAACGAACTTCGCCGATCAGAGCTTGACTGGTTTTAGTCAGAGTTTGGAAATCGAGGCTTTCTGCCGAAGCCTGGACGGTCGAAACAATCGGAGCCGAACCTGTGGTGAGATAGCTGCTCCCTTCTTGATAGGCATGTCCATATTTTTCCTTAAGCCACTTGATGCGAGCATGCGCACCCCAGCGTTGAAGTATGGTCTGACAGTCCGCCCAGTAGACCCGGGCCAACTTTTTGATCGAAAACTGATGGTGAAACGTAAAGGCTGTCTCGATAATAAAAGCGCTTTGTCTCATCCATTGGGATTCTTGCGCAGCCTCAACGCCCTTTTCATAATGTAAGGCAGCACGACCATACCAGCCAATCAAGCGATAGAATTCGGCCATGAGAAAGGAATAATAATAAGTAAAGTTGTCTGGATTGACCGCTCGCCAGGCCTTAGCGTCGCCGATCACAAAAAGCAATCGAACCCCCAAGAGTAGACGTCTCGGCCAAGATCGATGCTGATTATAGCGGCAGTGAAGAATCGTTTCAATGACCGCAAAGTCTGGCATCGCGCTCGTGCCTATAAATGCAGCCAAATGCTGCTTATACTGCTTATACATTTGGAAGGCTTGATCCCACTCTTGACGCAAAAGGAGTAGCTCCAGCTTCATCAGTATGATGTGCGAGATGGTAATCGAACCTTTGATAGATTCCAAGTATTTCAAGCTCGCTGCTTCATCAAATCCTTCGTGAGAAAAAATCAGTGGCCCTGCAGTGAGGCCTTGCAATGCTAAGGAAAAGCCCAGGGAACTCTGTCCGTAATTCATAAATTCGGTGTGACCTGTCCCGGCAACTATCTCATTATATCGTCGTTCCAAACTGCTGATTTCTTCCAGGGAAAGACCATTCGTATAGACAGGAATCGTAATTGAAACAGCAGCAATCCACAGCAAATCCCCCTCTTCATAGGAGGCTTCGAGAGACCGCTTGAGATAGCTCACATGATCTTTGCTCGGATAGTACCAGCGGTGCACAAAGTTGCCATAGCAGCCGTAGATACGGCCACGCAGGTTGGTATCAGACAGGCGGTCCACAATAGCCAGCGATACTTCGGCAATGCGCTTGGCTTGCAATCGTTCTTTAAAATAGACGCCCATCACGATACTGAATAGCATATAAGCGTAGGCCGTTTCAGGACTATTGCCTCGGTTCAGGCCAAGGAGCGTTGCCCGAAAAATACAAGCTGCATTGAGCCAACGCTGGCTCGAGTTAACTGCAGCAGCGATAATTTCAAAGAGGATCTTTTGTAGGAGTCTTATGGTGCTATGCTTGATCTCTGGGGCATCAATAAGTTCGCGATCACTGCGATTGCTAATCTTAGCCCTAATTCTTAGGTATTGAAAAAGGACATGGACAAATGTTGGGTAGCGTGGAATGTTGATATTATACAGGCTGAGCGCCTTGAGACCGACACCTATGCAGTCTTCATGCTTCATTTGGATAGCATATTGAAAGCAGAGCAGGTAGCGAACTCGTAACTGCCGGTCCAAATCCAGAGGCTTTTGCAGAAGTTCGAGTGCCGCATGTTCTGATTCTTCAAACCTAGCCAACAAGAAATTAGCTTCAAAATAAGTGAAGTCGATGTCAAAGGCAAGGTCGACATCCGTTTCCCAAAAATTGTCTGGCATCTTCTTGCGAGCAACGGCTACAAAATGCAAAGCGTTTTCGTAGGAATTCGATAATTTGGCCTTCAGGGCTGCCGCTGCCAGAAACTGCAACATGGTTCGCAGTTCCTTCGGTTCCTCGACCAAAGCCCAGGCTTTGCTGTAGTGCTGAGCAATGGCTAGCTCAGCCGACAAGCCCGAAGCGACCATAGTTCTGGCCAGAGTCAAATGAATCGCATCGCGTTCGGAAGCGGCAATCATCGAATAGAAGGCTTGCTGAATCCGATCATGACGAAAGTGAAAGCTAATTTCCTCAGGAATGTTTCCTTCAAGTTCTAGCAGAACATTGACTTCGTGACTCCCGCAGACAACCAACTGACGTTCGACCGCCGGCAAAAGGCTCTTAACGATGCGGTGATCGGTCATCATGGAATCAGTTTTCAAGGCATGGGTACTAAAGGAATGGCCGACACAGGCCGCCCGCTGGAGCAAATGACGACAATCCTCTGGCAACTGAGCCAGTCGATCAATCAAAAAGTTAACAACACTATCGGCGGTATTTTTGTCTTTAAGCAAGGATAGATCGAATGTCCAACGACTTCGAATTCCATCGAATCGGAAGAAATGCTGACGTTCGAGATCGCGCATAATTTCGATGATGTAGAAGGGGTTGCCATCCGACTGGCCAAAGACCCATTGAGCGAGACCTTTCACTTCGATTTGATCGCACTGTAGCGTTTGCATGATAAAATTTTCGGTATCAAGCAGATTCAGAGCAGCTAAGGATAGACTTTCAGCTTGAGCTTTACCCTTTATATCATCGAGCAAGAGGCCAAAAGGATGGCCAGGAAGAATCTCGTTCTCTCGATAGGCTGTGATAAGGAGGAGTGATGCAGCCTTGCTAGGCAGATAAAGTTCCCTCATCCATTCCAAGCTACCTTGATCGGCCCATTGCAAATCATCAAGAAAAATGACCACGGGCAGCTTGGAGTCGGCATAGGCTCTCAGCATTATCTGCAGAGACCGAAGCGTGAGACGGGATGTCTCGGCGGCCGAGCTCGGCTCGACAAAAGCTGCGCCCGACTCAATAAGGGCAGAGGCTGTCGGCAATATACGAAGCAGGCTAGGACCGAGATGGCCAATACTTTTACGCAGATTAGCTCGAATGGCTTCAATTTCAGAATCAGAACGCAGCAAAGTTTGCTGTATTAGTTTTTCCATAGCACTGATGACAGCCGTTAGCGAAAGCTGTCTTTGATACTGATCGAACTTACCATGAACAAAGAAGCCACGCTTCATGGTTATAGGTCGCTGGACTTCATTCACAAGAGCGGTCTTACCTACCCCCGAGTGACCGCCCAAGAGAAATGTAACAAATTCGCCTTTTTCAGCCCGTGAAAAGGCCTTGAGCAGTCGCTCGCGCTCCATCTCTCGACCAAAAAGTTGGTTGGGAAAGCGAAACGATTCAAAGCGGTCATGGCTACCAAGGGCAAATATTTCTATTGCCTGCTGCTGTTCCCAAAGCTCGAGACAGCGTCTCAGATCAAACAGCAAGCCAAAGGCACTTTGATAGCGATCCTCGGCGTTCTTCTCCAACAGTTTAAGAATGATTTGGTCTAAAATTGGCGGCAGATCCGGACAAACAGCGGAAGGTCGAGGCGGTTTACGCGCGATATGGGCATGAATAATACCGAGCATATCTTCCGCTTCAAAGGGCAGGCTGCCTGTCAGGATTTGAAAGAGTGTGATTCCTAAGGAATAGAAGTCTGAGCGATGATCGAGCCCACGGTTCATCCTGCCGGTTTGCTCCGGCGATATGTAAGGCAACGTTCCTTCTAGCGTTTTATCCGAGCTTTGGTTAAAGTTCTTGCGGCTCAGTGCGATGGAAAAGTCGATTAAGCGGATCTGACCCGTTTTATGCTCGATGAGGATATTGCGCGGACAAAGATCCCGGTGAACAATATCCAGTTGATGAATATCCTGGAGTGCCTCCACTAACTGGATAGCGATCCGCAGAGCTAGGACGATTTCGAGTTGGTGGCGGATCTGCAGGTAATCTTCCAAGTTGCTATCACCAAAGCTGGGCATCAGAATGCCGAGTCGCTGTTTCACAGTGGTAAAGCTAATTGGCCTCAGGATACGCGGGCTATTGATGCTTTCTAGTATTGCATATTCATAGCGCAAAC
>JBGSRE010000423.1:0-8205 GCA_041737755.1 Oligoflexus sp. | reverse complement strand
GCAGGGTTCGGCCAAATCTTCTTTGCACTCTGCCAGGCTTTTCTACTATCCTCGCGATTTTCCAACTCCTTCGTCCGCGCCGAAGTATCTGAAGCGGAAGTCCGTAACCTCGCCATCAAGCTCAAAGATGAACGCGACCATGTGGTGACCTTGAATGCTACATTGGAAGCAAGAGTGGAAGAGCAGACTCGCGATATCAAATCGATCATGGCCCATATTCACCAAGGAATCTTTACGATCGAGGGAGCTGATGCAACAATTCATAAAGACTATTCAGCATTCCTTGAAACACTTCTAGGCGACAGCCAACTGACCGGCAAGCCGGCTCTCGATATGATGTTTCGCATGAGTAGCATCTCCGAGGATGCCAAAGCTCAAGCCCGCAGTGGAGTGGAAGCCAGTATAGGCGAACTCTCATTCAATTTCTTGGTGAATGAAGGCGTTTTCCCTCGTACTTTGATGCAAAAAACCGCCGAAGACAAGTTTCGTTATCTGGATCTTAGCTGGAATCCGATTGTTAACAAGCAGGATGTCATTGAAAAAATTCTGGTCTCCATCAACGACGTGACGGAACTTAAAAAGTTGGAAGACAAAGCCAGAGATGCAGCTCGCGAGCTGCGTTTGGTTGGTGAGATTATCAATGTTAGAGAAGATGAATTCCGACGCTTTATGAAGAGCGCTTTCGGCTTTATCACTCAAAATCAAGATCTCATCAAAAAAGCCAAACCAGAACACAAGGATCGGGAGATCCTCAAAGTTATTTTTATGAACCTGCATACCCTCAAGGGAGTGTCGCGTTCTCTGCGGTTCCATGACTTAACCGAGACATTGCATATCATGGAACAGTACTATTCCCATCTGGCAAAATTCGATGATATCGCTTGGGAGCTACCGCGAATTGATCGCGACATGCAGGAGTTGAAAAGGCAAGTAACCGAGTACCAGCAGATTGCCAAAGACAAACTCGGTCGCGACCTTGGCGAATCCACCCACCTTGTGCTTCCTGCTTCCATCGCGATCGAAAGCTTTTCGGGCCTGGCTGCCTTGCTCGAGCAAGCAGGCAATATCGATATCAAGCGGGTCATGCCACTCTATGATGCTCTTTTTCAAAACCTCTTTGTCAATTTACCCACTCTATTTAAAGACATCTTTTCGGCGACCAAGGCCTTGGCAAAAGATCTGGAGAAGCCGGAACCTTTCGTCGAATTGAACCTCCCCGACCTCAAGGTCAGCGCTCGAACCGAAGAAATCCTCCGCAACGTTTTTCTCCATTTGCTCAGAAACGCGATGGATCACGGGCTGGAATCTATTGCCGAACGGCGAAGTTCGGGAAAAGATCCACAAGGCACACTGATCCTACAAACGTATGAACAGGAAGCTATGCTCTGCTTTGACTTGAGCGATGATGGACGAGGTCTGAATTTAGCCCATCTCGAGGAACTCGGCCGCAAGAAGCAAATCATCACCAGCGACAAGGTTTCGGCCAAAGAAGTCGCGCAGCTGATATTTGCTGCGGGCATTTCAACCGCTCACGTGGTCACGGATATTTCAGGGCGTGGAGTGGGTATGCCGGCTGTGGCTCGATTTATCGAAGAACTGGGCGGTTCGATCCATATCGAACTCCACGAGCATCCCGGCAGAAAGCTGGATTTTTGTCCCTTTACTTTTAAATTATCGCTGCCCTTAAGCTATTTTCATAAGCAAAGCGAAGGGCTCCATACGGCTGCTTAATCTTCCGTACAAAGCTTCGAGGCTCTATTCGGGCACCAATACTGTGGTGTGACTCCGAAACTGCTCCTTCACAAGTTTCAAACTCAAGGGTATTTGCAAGTACTTGCCAGCACGCCACAGTTCAAGTTGATCACTCAACTGCGGACTATTCAGCCAACCGTCTTGGCCACCTTTGAGTACAAAATAATTAGCGTTCGGATCAGAGAGATCGCTGATATGTCGAGCGCTCGCACCATAGGTGACTTGCGCTGGTTCCGAACTGAGTGGACGACCTGATTTAAAGAGGGTATCGTTACCGCCGCTTTCACCGTAGCTAAGGGCCCGAAAGCGCTTGCCGATCAGCGGCAGGTTGCCAAAGGGATGCTGCATGACTTGCTGGTGAAATTGCTCCCAGTTAAGAACCCTGGCGAAGGAAGCTTCACCCTGTTTAAGCCAGCGGCTCATACTCGCTTGCAGCTGCTCTTGAGGCTGCTCTTTGACCCAAGTCGTGAGCAAATCCTTCCAACCATCATAGGCCTTGAGCATATCGTGGGTGGCCCCGGACTTTGGGAAGACTGCAATGTAATCAGCCCAGGCCATTGACATCAGAATTTCGAAAGCCACGGCACCGCGACTGGCGAGATGGTAGTTGCCATCCCAATCGACAAAAGTCTTATGAAACATCGCCTGCGGTTCGCCCGAATAAGTTCCAAGGCCGAGATTCAAGGCCTGCTTCAATTCAAAAGCGGATCGCGAGTAAACATCTTTCTGGAGTGCTTCTAGATCGACCCGCTGAATACTGCTATTGTTCCCCAGCAGCTCAATCATGCGATCATGACGATCATTGTTCGCATAGCCAAAGGCAAGCGGTATAGGATGCTGCGCGAAGGGTTTATTATTTGCAGACGCAATGATACCCGACGGCGGATTTTTGCTACGCGGCAGATCAGTCGGACCCAGAATACCTTTGATAGGATTATTCCTATCTTTCACCAGACTCAAGGTTTGCTGGGGATCTTTGAGCACGGGTTGACCATAGGCGGGGAGCATACCGATATTGCCTGAACGATCGGCATAGAGAATATTCATGGCGGAAACTCGGTAATTGGCGAAGGCTTCCACAAACTGGTCCCAATTCTGAGCGCGATTCGCCGCCAAAAAACTGCCGATCTCATCGCTCGGCTCTTGACCAATCCATTGAAGTGCCGCTGTGAATGGCTGCTTTTCAGCATCGAAGTAATCGAGATCGGTAAAAATGGGACCGAACGAGGTTTCGCGGATAGTGACTTCCGTGTCGAACCACCAACGACGCTTGATCTGTTCTTGACGACTGGTGATTTCGCTAGCGGGCAGTTTGGAAACATCGAAGAGGTGGGTACTAATTGCGCGCATATTGGTGCCTCCCCAGGCTACTTCTGGGTTGCGTCCCAAGGCGATAAAAGGCACGCCTGGAAGCATGAAGCCCACCATATGGTAAGAGGGCGATTTAACTCCCGCCAGCAGCCAAAAGTTAGGCAGAAAAAGCCCGACATGGGGATCGTTGGCAATCATCGCCGAACCCGATCGCGAGCGTTTGCCATCGATGACGACTGAGTTGCTGCCCGATCGAGTCATGTCGTGAATCAAACGAATAAGCTCCGGCTGTGGGCTTGTTTCAAAACTCGCCGAATCAAATTTCTGCTTGTCCACAAACAGAGCCAAAGCTTCCTGCCAATCTTGCTGTTCAGCTAACTTCAGAAAGCGCGCATAAACGGCCCAAGTGAGATCGGCGCTGGTCAGTTTACCGATGGTTAGGACGTCGGACACGGTAAATTCGCTCAAAGCTAATTGGAGCATTCGATGCTCCACGGGTTTGACTTTTAAGTGCTGGATGTACCAGTTGATGCCGCGTGTGAAATGCTGAAGCCAGATCAAAGTCGACTGGGGCAAAGCCTTAATTGTGGTATCAGCAGCCTGACGAAAATTGAGCATTCGCAAGCCTTGATCTAAAGTCTTAACGAAAGGAATAGGTCCTGCAACTTCCGATATTCGTCCCTGACTGAGCAGTCGCAAAAGTTCGAGTTGGCCTAAGCGGAGATGGGCTTGGATCATGCCCAAGGCGAAAGCAGCGTCGTTGTCACTCGCTGTTTCAATAAACGGAATCGAGTGCTCATCCCAATAGATTTGAGTTTTGGTCTCTATGGGCGCCCTCCCGTCCGGGATCATGGCCATGCGCTCTTGCAGATTAAGATCATCGGGCTTTGTGAACACCAGGGAGCAAGAGCTTAAACAAGGACCCATCAGCGAGCCGATGAGCACAGCTTTAATTAATTTTTTCATGGCATCCTCACGCAAAATTTACCTGCAGTAATGGCAACAAACTCCGTGAGATCCGCTCACAGAGTCTTAAGCATTAAAAATTTTCAAGGACTTGAAATTATCCTGGATGAGGATATCACAAAGACAAGAGAAGCATCTGTGCTAAGCACCTTGCGGATTCAAACTTTCCGATGGCAAGGGAAATTCAAGAACTGGGAACTCAAGAGCCAGCATGGAGCCAGAATACCAACTACTTCATTCCAACGAAGTGGAAAACAATGTCGATTCTGAGCTACTGGCGGATCTTATGGATGTGGCGGCAAGCGTCGGTGGTGGCGACAGCTCTCCAGTTACTCTGCTTTCGCATCGGTCGAACCGCGCTCCTCGAACTCTCCAAACTTGCCTCATGAGCAATTGAGCCGCATGGTTAATAATATTGAGTGATCAGTTCCTCTTGACTAAGCTCTGCAGTTAGAGGAACCTGAGATTAATTCACATTGTGCATCGAAAATAAATATCCTGTGCAATCTCATAGAAATTCATTTGAATTCTTCTATGGGATTATACAGAAGCCCTTTTATCGATCCGACCCCATGCAGATTATTTTGGAGTTTTTTGATGGAAATGCTTCAAGAAATTTTTCCGATCATCTGGCTCGGCATTCTTGCACTACTTAGTGTTTTCATCTTCTTTTATCTGCTTCACTTCGTTGAAGTGAGTGGTGCTAGCCAACTCGACCACGACAAATGGAGTTTTTCCATTCTGGAAAACATGACGATGAGCGGCCATCAGAAGGACCGAAAAATCCTTGCAGGTAAAAGAGCGGGGGAACTGGCCTTTCTTCTGACAATGCTCATAGCCGCGGGCGCCTATGTTTCTAGCCTCATCTTCTATATTTTAGCTCATACCATCCTGCTTCTATCGTGTCTGGCACCGCTTGTAACTCTGTTTTTTCTGCATAAAATCCCTCAAAAAGATAAGCATCCCGATGATATTGTCGAGCCTCGGCTATCTTTTCTCCTGCCGACTCTCTGCATCTATTCCTTGTTCATGCTAAATACGCTATCCAGTTCCTTAGGATTACCCACCTCGTCCTATTCAGCCCTTGGATTTATGAGCCGTTGGGATCTCTTTCACAGGATCGATCTCAGTCAAACAAACAGTGGTTTGCTGCTGTCCTGTATGATTTCCCTCTTCTTTATTTTTGCCTCTGCCATTCACATGATTAGCTACTGCTGCAATAAAATTTTGCAATCCGCGGTCTACCTCAACCCCAGATCTTCCGCTCTTAAAAAATTCTATCGGTATTCCCGCTTCGCCTCTCCCCGATCGATATGGCCTTCCATCGTGCTAGCGATAGCGTCTTTGCTGTTTTCCTCCGGTTTTATGGTCCTTCGGCTCCCACTGGTAGTGGAGTATTTAATTCGCTAACTCTGTACCGGAAAATCCCTTATGATAGGGGGGGAACTGCTGCTTCGGGGGGCCCCAGGATGTGCTATTCCGGAATTTTCGAACGAGAAATGGAAAAATATATCGATCTCTTTGGCGCCGAAGAAGCCGAGCAGGTTTGGGAGCTCTTTGATTTACGAAAAAAGCGCGATCCTAAGACTTTTAAAGATGAGCCTCGTACCTACCCCAAGTACTATGCTCCGGTTGCTCATCTCAATGCGAGTGGCCACTCCGTAGTATCACCGATGCGCTATAGCGCTTATCCTCCGCCGTTTGTTGATTCGGCTCGCCACTACACGAGCTACAATGCCAGACGAGACAATCTCACATCGCCTTTCTGGTCCGAAGCCTTTGGCGTCCATCATGGATTTGTTATCATGAAAACTTTCTTTGAAAGCGTTAAAGTCGGCGATCTCATAGGAGCTGGCGTCGTTTCTTTGGAAGATGCCCAAGCCGTGTTCGCTAGAAGCAAGGCCAAACGAGAAGAAAAAATAATCGCTACAGGAAAGAAATATAAAGCAACGGCGACCGAACTCAAACCGCCCCTGGAACGCAGTATTGAGATCGCCTTTACCCCCGTTCAGCCAGGCTTATTACTCGTGCCCATCATCTATTCCTATAGCACCTTAGACGACGGGCGAGCGGACGCAGGGTTTGCCATAGTCACTGATCCCGCAACGACCGAGATTCAAGCAGCGGGCCATGACCGCCGACCCATCATTCTCGATGCCAAAAACATCGAGGAGTGGATCCACTGCAGCGGCAAGAGCTTCCGAACGTTGGATGAAATTTTGGGTCGGGGTCCGCCAATACTCTTTCAGCATCGGCTCAGCAAAGTCGATTGACGCCAAGGTCTTGCTAGGCCGACTTGCGTCCTTACGGAAGGGCCGCAATAGGGGTGACAATCGCATCCCTTCAGGCAAGTGAGAGTGCGGCCCGAATCCACCTACGAATCATCGGTAGCTCGCGCCAGACATCGATTTTATGGGGCTTGGCATAGCGATGAAATTGAATGGGGAAGCCCTGTGACTGCAGGTACAGCATCTGCTGTTCCGTTACATGGAAAGGCAAACGTTCATCTTCATCACCGTGAGTGATGAGCCACAAGCCTTGCCGCGCTTCTGGGCTCAGCTCTTTGATGATTGCTTCTGGATCATGACAGTAGCCAGAGATCCCAACATATCCAGCCAATGTAAACGGCAAGCGCGAAGCCCACTCGAGTGTCATCAAGCAGCCCTGCGAATAGCCCAGCACCAACAGCTTGTCTGGCGGGGTCCCGGCTGCCATCAACTCTTGCAGGAGCTGATCCAGGAGCTGCCTTGAACGCCGAATCCCTGGCAGGGCATGGGGCGGCTTTTCATACCAGGAAAATCCTTCTTCATAAGGATCCGGTGCATTGACGATCACATAATTCACATCCTTAAAGCGAAGCGCTTCAGGAATCCAGGCAAATCCCTGGGCCGAATCCCCCCGACCATGCAAAATCAGTATTGTCTTTTGAGTCGGTGATTCCGCTGCTAAGCAAAGTTTGGAAAGTGATTCTATCGGCATGCCTCCCCTCTTAAGAAAAGCTCAGGACTAGCTTATGCAGCCACAGGCGAGGATTCTTCTGCCGATATGGCGAATAGAGTTTCCGGTAGATAGATTTCGAAAGAGAAAGGATAGAATTCCTGATCGCCATCCGATGGATTTTGCAAGTGAATCATAATATTGCCATCTTCACCCAGCAGGTATTTTCGAACAGCATCCATGCCCACCCCACGACCCGAAACATCACTGACCTGGCCGACTGTGGTAAGGCCGGAACAGAAAATAAGTTCAGCGATTTGCTCGACGGACAGCAACTGCTCCGGTTCTATGAGTTTATGCAAAATGGCAATGGCCCGTATTTTCTTGATATTGAGCCCTCGACCATCATCCTGGAAATGCAATTGCACTGCACCCGGAATTTTTTGTAGACTGATCTGAATCAGGCCCCGCGCTGGTTTGCCTTGACTCAACCGTTCGGATGATCGCTCAATTCCATGATCCATGGAGTTTCGCAAAATATGCACAAAGATCTTACGGAGTAGATCTTCGCCGCGACGATTCAAATAGAGGTCACTGGCAGAGACTAAAACTTCCGGCGCATCTTTTGCCAAATCCTTAGCCAAAGAGCTGATACAGCTACAAATATCCATAATGGTATCGTGAGCCGAGCTGAAAATCTTGGGAAAGACCCAGGTTCGAAGCTCGCGAAGTATTGTATGGGTTCTATCGTCCAATACATGTTTGATGCGCATACTGACCGTCAAAAGATTCTGATAGAGCGACAAGACCTGCGATTCAGGCAATTCGATATCTCTTTCATCATCGGTCTTGCGGCCCAGTTTGTGCTTATTGATGTCGATATAGGTATTCACAATCGATTCAACCTCATCGATGTCACGAATCATTCGTCGCCTATCCCAAGCGACAAGGGGATCCTTGTGCAGGATAGCATAGTACTGTTCTACGTCATGAAATATCCGAGTCATTTTTTTAAAATACAGGGATCGAGCAGCACCCTTCATCGTATGCATATTGATAAAGAGGACTTTAAGAACCTCGATATCCTTAAGTTCAATGCTAGCGGAATCAATCAGCTTACGATTTTCTAGGATGAAATCCTTGCAGCTCGCTATAAATCGTCGGAATGTCTCGACAGGAACGCTGATCAATTCGCCAATAAACTGCAGCTCTTCTTTTTTATCCAGAGCATCTTCTTCG
>JBGSRE010000395.1:0-5881 GCA_041737755.1 Oligoflexus sp. | reverse complement strand
GGCATGAATTGTTGACTCGTCCAAGAATCCTGGCTTTGCTGCTAGGATTTGCCGGTGTGGCCTTGGTGGGACTGGGTGCCGGCAGCGGTTCGGGTCAGGCCATTATGTTTCACGATGTAATGATTGCCATGCTCAGTGGTCCACTCTCCGCAGCAGCTTATTTTTCAATTCGCATGCTCAAGCGGATTCGCAATGAACAGATCATGCTGAGCCTTGGTTTAGCGGGCTCACTTTTGGGAGCAATCATGCTGCTCTTCTTTGAAGCTCATTTTCCCAAGACCGGTCCGGGATGGTTCTGGCTAATCTTTTCCATTCTCCCGGCACTTGCCGCACAGCAGTGCCTGACCTTAGCCTTTCGCCTTGCTCCAGCGACTCAGGTAGCGCCTTTGCAATACTCAGCGCCTTTGTTTTCCGGTGTTCTGGCCTATATTTTTCTGCAGGAAACGATTCCTCCCCTTGCCATAGCCGGCATGGCCTTAGTTATTGTCTTTGGTTTGGCAATACCCTATTGGGAAGCTCGGCGTCGCCCCCTCATAGATTCGTAAGATCCAAATATAATGGAATTATTTTAGTCTTTCTTGAAAATTCTCAAGCTCACTCCAGCCGTGCCGATGACCTGAGTGGAGTTTGCAATGAATCGAAATCTTACCAACTCGGGTCTTATTCTGCCTGTGATCCGCAAGGTCATCAGCCGAGATGGTTCCTATGTTTGCAGCATCTGCCGCAATGCCTATTCGAGTAAAGTCGATGCCAATAATTGTTTGAACCATTGCTGGATGGAAGTGCAATCGCTCTATCCTGTCGTCTTGCGTAAGATAAATGGGCGATTTGTGGTTTTCCGCTGTCACTTCTGCTGTCGCGACTACCGGGATGAATCGGATGCACTCAACTGTGCCAGACGATGTCAGGGCGATCGCAATAAGCTGCATGTCCGGGAACAGCTGCTCAATGATTTGCCCATCGAAGCGCCCAATCATCAACGCCCCTCGAATCTGCGATTGGTCGCATTGAAAGCAGCCCCTAGCAAAGCCTTGGCTCCGCCCAAACCTAAAGAATCCGAGCCTCAACTGCCTGAGGCGGAGCAGCCCCTAGAGCCATTAGTCCATGCAGAAGCTGCACCCAAACCGCGCGGAAAGCATAAAAAAGAGTTTGCCAAGCATTGGATTCGGCAAAATGAAAAGTACCAGTGCTACACGTGCAAAACTCTTTTCTATACGAAAATGGAAGCGCAAGGCTGTTTCGATGCTCACTTTGATGAAGAAGGCTATGAAAAAGAACCCGCCTGATCGGCAATTTTTTGTTTCGCTTGCGCGCGTGAAGTGGGATCGTTGGCATTCAAAAATAGACTGCTTGCGCGCGGGGTGACTGGCTTAACTCTGAGATCCAGAAGAAGCCGAGAAAGACTGCGCTGACCCTGCTCAAAAGCAGACTTTGCTGGCAGGTAAAACTTCGGTTCGTAGAGGGTGCAAAGAGGCTCAAAGCGACCTTCCGTGATAAAAGCCGTGGCCCACGCCTCAGGTTCTCGGGCTTGCAAGAGGCTGACTAAATCTTCCGCACCCAGCAGAGGCCAGTCACAGGCCAGCACCAGCCAGCCACGGCAAGGGTCTCTCTCAAAAGCAGAAAGCAAGGCTGCCATAGGCCCCTGCCCAGGCACTTGATCCAGAACCCGCTCGATTTCCGGCAGCATGGCCGGGGGGTACTGACCTGGCCTTTGGCTCCAATAAAAAGGCAGGCCCAGATCATCCAACACCGCCTTCCAACGGCAAAGCTCCGATACCCCAGCGTAATCTAGCAAAGCTTTGTCCAAGCCCATTCTTTGGCTCATCCCACCGCTTAAAAAGAGGCCATTAATTTCTGGGATTTCCAAACTCATGAAGGTCTCCAAGCTATGCTTAAGCGATACCGCTGGAGTCACTTTTGGTCAATGGATTTCAGTAGGAAAAAGCCGCAGCGGGCGCTGCGGCGAAAGGAATCAACGGCGTTGTTTGACGACAGTTTCAAATTTCACAATATCTGCAGCATCAATGGGCAAACTTTCAAAATCTTCAGCTTCATCACTCGAACTAAAGGGTACTGGAGCCTTGTGGTGCTTATGATCCTTCAGTTTTTCCTTCTTCTTCTTCAATTGACTGACCATCTTGTCTATCATGTGATCCACCGATCCATACATGTCTTCACAGGCATGCTCCACATTCACCGAAAAGCCATCCCCGCCAGCCAAGGAGCAGAGGACTAGGTGTTCATGACGATCGACAGAAAAGGTGACATGAGCCTCGATCGGTTTACTGACGAACTTGTCCACTTCGACTTTGATTTTTTCCTTTGCATAATTTTGCAGTGCCTGAGAGGTTTCCATGTGTTTGAAGGAAAAACGAAACTGCATAGGCTGGACTCCAAAGATCGGGTTCGCGCGAAGATCGCTTCTTGAGGAAGCCGGTTTTCTTGAGGTAAGAAAGCCATTTCTCCGCCTATAAAGCTATTATCGGCTCGTAGCTCGATGGGATATAGTGCCCAATCCTGCCGCTTGCGAAAGGTGAAAAACTTTCCTTGGATCAGGCATAACTTGCGAAATTTGTGAATTTTTTTTACAAATCAAAAATGGCTAGGTATTTTCGGGAAGACAATTCCCGTTTCAATAAAAGGTGGCTGGGTGAACGAGAATGAATCCGGGGACATTCTGCAGGGGGAACTCCAGAAGATCTCTTACCAAAATCAGGAGAACGGCTGGTCCGTAGTCCGTCTGCGTAAGCTTGAAGATGAGCAGCTGGTGACAGCTACTGGTCAGTTTGGCCGTATCGCTGTGGGTGAATCTTACCAAATGTGGGGAAGTTGGGTCGAAAACCAAAAATATGGTAGGCAATTCAAAGTCGCCCGTTATTCGACCAGCAACCCCGCCTCGGTTTCTGGCATTCTCCGCTACTTGAAATCCGGCATGATTCGCGGTATTGGCGAGGTCACGGCCAAGCGGATCGTCGATCATTTTGGTCTTAAAACCATGGATGTCCTGGACAATGATCCAGACCGACTCCTGGAAGTGGAGCATATCGGCAAAAAGAAGAAAAAGCAGATCATCGTTGCCTGGAACGAAAGAAAACGCCATCGTGAGACAGAAATTTTCCTGACCAGTCTTGGCCTTAGCCCCAATTTTGTGGGACGAATCGTTCAATCCTATGGCGACGATGCCCGATCCGTGATCGAAAATGATCCCTATCGGCTGGCACGTGATATTGATGGGATCGGCTTTCTTTCGGCCGATGAGATAGCGCAGAAAATGGGCCTTGCACCGGATGCTCCAGCCCGGATTAGCGCCGCCGTTGCTTTTCAATTGGAGCAAGCGGAAGAAGATGGACACTGCTACCAAAATCGTCTGCAGATCACCGAAGCCCTCAGTCGACTCCTGCGACTCCCCCAACCTAGAATTGAAGAATTGATGGAGGCCGCACTCGCCGGACTGATTGACCAAGGCACTGTGGTGTTCGACGAATCGGTCTTGGATGACGGGGCAACACTGGATATCTATTACCTCGCGCGCACTTTTAAAGCCGAGAGTCAGGTTGCCGAAAAACTCGGCGAAATGCTTCGGCACAAGCTGCATCTGGGCGATCACGTCGAACGAATCGATCGCTGGCTGCAAAGTTATGCCAGCCTCTCGGGATCACAATTTTCCGAAGAGCAACTGGATGCCGTGCGGAAAGCCGTGAGCAATCGAGTCTTTGTCTTGACGGGTGGACCAGGCGTGGGCAAAACCACAACGGCTAACGCAATTATTCGCTTGCTCATAAAAATGAATAAAACTGTCGCTCTCGCGGCTCCAACAGGTCGCGCAGCACAGCGACTTTCCGAAGTCGCTGCTATTGGGGCCAAGACTATTCATCGACTTCTAGAATGGTCGGCAACGGAATACTGTTTCCTACGGGATGAAGTCACGCCTTTGGAAGCGCAGGTGCTGATCATTGATGAAGCCTCTATGCTGGACATTCACCTAGCCGCATCCTTGATGCGGGCCTTGAAAAATGATGCTCAGATTATTTTTATTGGTGATGTTGACCAGCTACCATCGGTAGGGCCTGGCAACGTTTTGCGGGACATGATTGAATCTGGTGTTATTCCCTTTACCAAGTTAAGCAGGATCTTCCGCCAGGCTGCTGGCTCAGCGATTGTCCAAACGGCCCATGCCATCAATCGTGGCGAAGTTCCGGTGTTTCCTGAAGGCGGCGCCACGGATTGCCAATTTCTCACAATCAATGATCCTGAAGCCATCAGGGAAACCATCAAAGAACTGCTGGCCAAAACTCTGCCGGAAAAAACCAACTACAATCCTATGCGTGATGTTCAAGTTCTGACCCCTATGAACAAAGGTCCTTTGGGTACGACCATGCTCAATGAAGAGCTACAAAATTTGCTCAATCCTGTGCAAAAATTTGGTGAAAAACTGGAAACAGAAACCACCAGTTTCCGTCCCGGTGACAAGGTCATCCAAACGGTCAACAATTACGAACTCAACGTTTTTAACGGTGATATTGGTTTTATCGAGCATGCTGGATTTGATGGTGGTCAGCTGCTGGTGAACTTCGGCGATCGCAAGGTGACCTATAGCAAAGACCAAAGCTATGATTTGAAGCTCGCCTATGCCATCACCATTCACAAATCCCAGGGCAGTGAATTCCCCGTGGTGATCATCCCCGTGAGCATGCAGCACTTTATCATGCTGCAGCGAAATCTCATTTACACGGCCTTGACTCGAGCCCGCCGTCTTGCGATCCTAGTGGGTACATCAGCGGCCTTGTCACAGGCCATCCGCACCCAGACCAGTCTGAAGCGTCAGACTCAATTGATCACTCGACTCGTCCGTCGGCTGACACCTTTTACCTGAAGGAAGGAACACCATTTTGCTTGCAACCCCTGCTCGCCGACTTTGGATTGTGATCTTTTCCAGCCTCGCAATCACTCGCATCATCAATGCCTATTGGATGCCGCCGGCTCAGGACGAAGTCTATTATTTTCTTTGGGCTCGCCACCTGGCGGCCGGATTTTTTGATCATCCGCCTTTGGTCGCTTTCCTTGCCTCCTTGGGCAATCTGCATATCGGTTCAGCTTTGCTTTCCAGGACCGGAACCTTGCTGCTGAGCTTCCTCGCTCTGCCCTTCCTGTGGAATCTCTTTCGACGCCTCGGGGCAAAGGAGGAGAAGCAGCTTTTTCATAGCATGATTCTGGCTTGCTTAAGTGCAGCAGCGGTGGTGCAGGGCTATATCACGACCCCTGACATCCCTATGCTTTTTTGCTGGATTCTCGCCCTTCACGAAGCTGCAGCGGCCTTGGACGATAAACCGAAGCGCTGGTTAAGCGCCGGCTTTTTCACAGGTTTGGGCCTGATGAGCAAGTATACGATGGCTTTAATCGGGCCAGTGTTTCTCATCGCGCTGCTGGTTTCGCCCAAAAAGCTACGGCAACCCTGGCCTTACCTCGGTGGGCTGGTGTGTGTTCTGACTTTACTGCCGCATCTGCTTTGGCTTCAAAGCAATGACTGGATCACGCTCCGTTTTCAATTCGGTCGGGGTTTCATGAGCGTCTACAACGTCGATATGAAAACTGGGACAGACTTACCTTGGGCCGTCGAAGCAGCGAAGGGTGGTGAAGAATCTCAGCTCGCGAACTTTTTCACAATCCCCGAAGATGAGGTGAGTCTACCTAAAAAGGCCGTGCCGCAGTGGCAAAAGTATCTGAATAATTTCGGAAGCTATGTCGGCGGTCAGCTAGGACTTTGGGGTTTGCTGCTGTTTCCCATGCTCGCAGCCATCATCCGCCGCCGTCAACGGCCTGCCAACTGGCGAAGTCCTGAACTCAAAGCCTTGGCTTGGGCTGCCTGCTTCGTTCCGCTTGG
>JBGSRE010000361.1:0-7037 GCA_041737755.1 Oligoflexus sp. | reverse complement strand
TGAAGGAACTCAGCAGCGGCGCGAGCTTGCTTGCGACCTCTGCCTGACTCAAACTCACAGCATGAGTCGACTCAACGAGCTCCCCGCGAGCAATTTGTACGGGACTGCTATTAAGTTTAAAATTGGCCGGACGATCCGGTTGCACATTTTCAACTTTGCTGCCTTCAGCGCAAGCCAACATGCTGGCAATTGCTCCGATGGCAATGAGAGGGCGAATGCGAATCATACGCAGATTCCTTCCATAAAAAACGAAAGAGTTAAAGACACGAAGGGACAAGCCTTCCTCATAGGTCATGTAGCAAGCCTTTGCAATGGAAAAGCTTTTTCAGCACCCCGTCCATAAGTAAGATATCCTTGCCAAGTTTACGGGCTTTAGGCTTCTCACCGATCCGCCCCATCACAAGTTAACAAACTTAATGCGAATGATTGCAGGCTTCGCCAAGCAAAGCCTTAGGCTTGAGCAAGCGCACTTGATTTGATTTGCTGCGAAAAATTCTTATCATGGTGATGACTCTAAAAGACCATCTTAATCAGCCGAGAGTGAGGATCGCCGCCGACGGGATGGCGAGGAAGAAGAGGGACAGACGGGACAAAGCATACGCAGGCCATGGCCGAGAAAGCGAAGCCACCGCGCCTGGCGAGGGGGAGAAAGACCAATGCGGACCGCCAGCTTCTGATAGACCTTCATTTGGGGGGCGTGCTGGATAAGAAAATCCCAAGCAGGAACTCCTGCCAGCAGATGGCCTTCATGCAAAATTTGTAATTCGTTTGGCAACCAGTTTTGATGTTCAGGGGGAGGCAAGCGATATTCTTGAAAGGCTAGGATCTGCCAGCCTGCGGGGAGATCGTGGCTCAAGAGAGAAGCCAAAACACGGCAAAGGGGGCAGAATCCATCATACAGGACGATGACATCCATGCGGTATCCTCTCTTCACTTGTGATCCGAGCAAACTCGCTTTCCAGTCAGCTCGTCCACCCATCGACTCTGAAAATGAGGATACCACAGGAAGCAAAGATTAGTCGGCCAATGCTTTCCCAATATTCACTCGACCACCGCTCAGAACACGGCTTTTCAAGGCTGAAACGGGATCTACTGTTTCCATAAGGCGGGCTTTAATCTCGGCACCAGTCCACTCTGGATGAACCGCTTTCAACAGTGCCGCGGCGCCTGCGACAACCGGAGTAGCCATGGAAGTTCCACTGATGGAATTGGTTCCCCTATTCAGCCAGGTTGACAATATGTTAGTGCCTGGTGCTGCGATATCAACCGTATCGAGGCCGTAACTTGAATAAGACGCAAGGCTGTCCGAAGTTCCTGTGGCAGCGACAGCCAGAATGTTGTCGAGGTTGTAGCTGGCCGGCAAGGTGGCTTTATTATCGTTATTCGCACCATCATTTCCGGCGGCAGCGACGAACAGATAGCCTTTGGCCGCGCCTGCGGCGATGACTTCTTTCAGGATATCGGGTTCATTTGGATCGTAGGTGGCATCAACCTGTCCGCCCCAGCTATTGCTGGTGATGGTGATGCCCATCTTATTCGCGTATTCAATCGCCTTAACAGCGCCTTCCGTATCGCCTTGGCCCGTTTTTCCATCGATAAATTTCAAACCGACGATACTCACATTCCAGTTGACGCCTGATACGTTCAAACCATTATTGCCTTTGGCTCCAATGATACCAGCGCAATGGGTGCCGTGGCCGTTATCATCGTTGGGATCGTTACTGTCGTTGACAAAATTCCAACCCCGATAATCATCGACGTAGCCGTTGCCATCATCATCAATACCATTGCTTCGCTTATCTTTGCCGTTTGCGTCGAGACCACTTTCGGCGGGATTGGTCCAGTAGTTGGGAGCCAAATCCGGATGATTGTAGTTCACTCCTGTATCGATAACAGCTACGACAACTTCTTTGCTTCCTGTGGAAATATCCCAGGCTGCAGCACTGTTGATTTTTCCATGATGATACTGGGAACGATAGCTGGGATCGTTGGGGACTTGCGATATGCTAAAGATACGATTGGCCTGAACATAGGCGACGTCAGGATTCTGCCGTAATGCTTCCAGAGCATCGGCACGAGTCTCGTCATCAGTTTCGACTACGTATGCGGGAATGGATTTAAAGCTGTGAACAGCAACGACACCAGCGGATCGAAACATGGAGCGCGTGGTTACGGCGTCGTCCTTCATGCGAACGATATAGCGATTTGGAGTATGTGGCTTTTCAAAATCCACCAACCGAGCTTCTGCCATCAGATTACTCGATACCATAACTCCCAACAGAGGACCCCATACCGCTAGCATTCCACTCATTATCGGCTCCTTTTGCGATTTGATCTATAGGCATCTGGCCCCTACTTTACAGAAACTGGCCCTTTGGTCAATTCAATGATTTGGAATGATCAGTCCATGGGAATACTGAATTGCTAGTCGGGCAGTGGAGGCTCGTCTATAATGATCACAATATCCGCGCAAAGGACATAGTATGGTGGACCTCCTCAATCGCAAGGTTTTATCGCTTTGTAGTCAAAGTAATCGCGAGCTGGTCCGCAAATCTCTTGCTTCGGCCAACTACCGGGTCAGTTTTATCAGTTCACTCGGTGAAGTAATGGCGGCTCTTGCGGAATTCAAGCCCAGCGTTTTTGTCCATGATTGGCAGGCTGTTGATGAAACTCAAACGCGAAAATTTCACCTGCATTTTAGTCATTCCAGCGCATCGACTGAATTGGTGCGCGTCCTTCTCGTACCGGAAGTAACGCCCAATATGCTGGCCTTTGCCAACGATGCTTTCATCGATCGGGTTTTTAGTTATGGCAGTGCGAGTCTCAATCTTGGCTTTGAGCTCGACATGGTCACTGCTACGGTGGCTAAAAATGAGCTGGCGAAGCTACTCCGCGAAAGTCGATCGGAGGGTTTTCAATACGATCAAAAACAAATCGATGAAAAAGTGGAGGAGCTTTATCAAAAATTTCCTCATGACAACAAAGTAAAACTGGAGTTTGGCAATCTCAGTTTCCGGCAAAAAAAGTTTCCTGAAGCCCTGGTCCTAGCCTCGGATCTAGTGGCGCGAGAGCCACAAAATCTTCGTGCATTGAATTTGATGGCTCGGGCCATGATGAAAACGGGAGAATGGGACAAGGCACTTACCGTTCTCGAGGGAGCGCAGATCCTCAGTCCATCTAACCCAGAACGGCTGATGATGATAGGCGATGCCTGTTTTGGTAAAGGCGATCTGGAAAAGGCCTTGGCGTGCTACGAGGAGGCTGCCGATCTTGATCCTGATTTGCTGCCAGCAAGCCAACGGCAGATGGGACGGATTAAGTTGGAAATTGGCGAAGTAGAGGAAGCACTCCAGCTCTTTAAAAACAGTGTCTCAGAGGATGAAGCGGCTGGATTCTTTAATAATGCAGCGGTGGCGGCTGTGCGCGATAATAAGCCCGAGCAGGCACTTAAACTTTATGAAACCGCCATGCGAGCATTAAAAACTGATCGACTCAAACCACTCATTCATTTCAATATCGCTCTCTCGCATCGAAGGCTGGGTCATAACGATTTTGCCGTCAAGCATTTGAAAAAAGCTTTGCATTTCGATCCCCAATACGAGAAAGCGCAGGCTCAGCTCGATATCTTAGCGACCCAGAGCGAGTTGATGAAAAAGTCGTCCTGAGGGCAGGATCGCCCTCATGCAGTGGTTCAGTCGAGTTCACTCGGTGAAGCGGCAGGACCTACCTCAGCTTGATTCATATCTGGGGCAGAAGCGTCCATGGGGGATTCCGCTGGAGCCGCCTGCTCTTCGGACTTCACTTCGGCTTTGGTGCCAAAGATTTCATCTTTGAAATCCTGCCAGACAGTTTTATCACGCTGGGTCATACAAGCATTCAGCAACAGCATCACAAAAGGGATCAAAATCAGATTACGCATAGAACGAGGCCTCCAGTGGAAAACATTGACAGTTCCCACTTTGCAAAGCCTGTTCCTGAATATAGGTTTATCCTTAAGGCAAGTTATAAAGCAGCTCACGGCTGCAGTTGTGATCCCTGTCTAAAATTTTGACAGGACCTCCGCTGAAGGTTTTTTGCGCAGGCTGGGCACGAGTAAAAGCAAGGCCAGCAGCAGAAAGACCGGCGACAAAAGAAAGGCTTTGGCGATGCCAAAAGTATCAGCGACCCAGCCCACCGAAAGATGCATCATACCCAGGATCAATTGAATACCGACATAGACATGGATCATCATCTGTTTCCAAGTGCCGGGAAACTGGAGGCTGATACGCGAAATGGTCAGAGGAAAAAACGGTCCCAAAATCCCCATCAGAGGCAAGGCCCAACTGTACCCTTGCTGCCCCAGGATGGCAAAGAACGCGCCACCGATCAAACAGCCCACCAGGACCGCTGATTCCCAGCGAGGCTTGACAAAAAGAAAGCAGAGAAAGCGAGTGATACCCATCAAGAGGAAAAAGCCCATTTGATACTGGGCGGCATCTGCTGGCAAAAATCCCTGACTGCCAACCAAAAGACTGTTCATCCACATCGAGGCCAGGACTTCACCCGCCACATACATGGCACAAAGCAAAATCACCCCCCATGAGGCGAGATTCAAAATCGAAGCCGATTTTATTTCTGTTTTGACAGGGGCTTCGATTTTTTCTATCGGCAAGAATTTGATATAGGCAAATCCCAGCAGGAGGCAAACTACGGATGAACCAGTGAAAAGCCACCACCAGGGGCGTTCTGCATGAGTGAGAGCACTGAAAAGGAGAGGTGCAATCAACGATCCTATCCCATACATCACTTGCTGGATGGACATAAATCGACCACGCGATTTCAAAGGACTGCCGCGCACCGTAAGGATGCTGCTGAGCGAACCGACCAAAGAGACACTGGCTCCCAGCAGTATCCCCAGCGAAAGCAGAGTGGTCTTATCATGCACAAAGGGGGCTAGGAGACCTGGTAGAACAGCCATCCAGCTCACCAGTATAGCCGCTTTGCGATCGCCAATAAGGGGCAGAAGTCGTCCCAGCAGAAAAGTTGCCAGCACGGCCGCGGCGTTGCCAAGCATCAGAAAGAGACCGGCTGTTTCATAAGGTATATCCAGCTGCTTGCAGAGGACAGGCAACACTGGACCACGCGCATTATCCATAAATGCAGCAGCAAAAAGGCTGGCAAATCCTGCGAATAGATAGCCCTTGTGGCCTTGCACTTCATCCTTGGCAACTTGCGACACGAACTTGCTCCTCTGACCCATGCGGAAGGTTTTAAGCCTGGCTTATCTTGCGACCCAGAAGTCCCTTCAAATAGAGAGACTCTGGAAAACTGAGGAGCAGAGGATGATCATCCGCTTGCGAGAGATGGTGGAGAATCTGCAGCTCCACACCGGCGTCGACAGAGGCGCCGAAAATCACCTTTTGAAAAAGATCCCGGCTTAGCAGTCCTGAGCAGGAGAATGTTGCTAGAATGCCTCCTTCCCGAAGGAGTTGCATGGCCAAAAGATTCAGATCTTTATAACCACGACAGGCTCGATCGATGTGATTTCGATCACTGATGAATTTAGGAGGGTCCATCACAATCAGATCGAATTTGGCCCCTTGGTCGCGCAATTGTCTTAAATAGGCGAAGACATCCGCCCGAACATTCTCATTCTGACAATCGGCATGACCTGGATTATTTTGCCAGTTACGATCAAGAATTTCCAAGGCTGTTCGACTTTCATCAACGCTGACGACGCGGCGCGCACCGCCTCGCTTGGCAGCTATGGAAAACCCACCCGTATAGCTGAAGCAGTTGAGGACTTCTCGTCCAGCGGCATAGGATTCGACCAACTGCCGACTCAATCTTTGGTCGAGATAAAAGCCAGTTTTATGACCTTCCCAGCAATCGATTTCAAAAGCCAAACCGTTTTCGTAGGCGATAACTTTGGTATTCGTGTCGGCACCGATAAGGATCTCTTTGCGTTCTTGCAAACCTTCCTTGAGGCGAATCGCTTCATCACTTCGCTCAATTAAAACGGTCGGCTTCAAGACGTTTTTTAAGGCTTGAATGATAGCATCACGCCGAACATCCATCCCAGCCGTGAGAAGCTGAAACACGACATGATTGTCGTACTGATCCACAATGAGACCGGGGAGCAGGTCTGCTTCCGAAGCGACCACTCGTTGCATCGTTTGCTGATTGGGAACAGGAGTCGGCCGACGGGCCAATGCGGCGCCTATTTGCTGCTCTAAAAAGGCTTGGTCAAGCTCCTGTCCGGGCTGTCGGCTGAAGATTCGTCCGACCAGAGAACCCTTGGGGTTATAGTAAGCACGAGCTAGGAATTGCCCCTTGTGATCACAGACATCGACGTTTACACCCGCTTCACTGGCAGCTTGAACGCGATGAATGGCACCGCTGAATATCCATGGGTGACCAAGTTTGATCGATTTTTCTTTACCGGGCTTGAGTATGATTTGGCTGTTCATAAGCTTTCTTCAGGCAGTGGAAAGGGCGGGATGATAGCAGAGCCTCGGAGGCGGCAGAAGCTCTATTTGCAAATCGCAATTCTAGCTCAGGCAAGGCACAGGCCCCCGGGTTGCGAGGGCCAAAGGCCAAGTTTCTATCAACCGGCTGTGAGCCAGGTGAAATAAGAGGAGTTGGTATTGCAATCGCCCTGAACAATCTTGGAGTCAGCTAGGATCTTCATACACTTTCCGCTGAACTGATTGCGCAGGCGGAATTCAGCCTGGCCGCGGACAAAGAATTCCCAGGTTTGATCGGTGGTGTTCGTACAAGTCTTTTGGATCACAGCCGCGCCTTCAGCATTGCTCGAAGCTGTGATGCACTTGCCTGAAGGACGAGGCTTAATCGTGAAGAATTGGTTGACTGGATTATTGACCACATACATCTGGTTCTGCGAAGCCGTATTGCATGGGTAAGAAATCAGCTGCACGCCATCGGCTGTGTTGCCACTGGGAACATCCAAACAATCGTTTTTCACTTTAGCGGCATCGACATAACGAAATTTATAGAAATTAGCAGCCGTGGTTGTGGTCGTGGTCGTGCTTACCTGC
>JBGSRE010000321.1:0-9781 GCA_041737755.1 Oligoflexus sp. | reverse complement strand
GGTGAAGAAATTCAACAAGCGTGTGAAGTTCTACTTCGCGACTCAGGTGGCTATCAACCCACCGACTATTGTCGTCAAATGTAACGTCGCAGACGAGATTCAAGAGTCTTACAAACGCTATATGATCAAGCGATTCCGCAGTGAGTTGGAATATGGTGATGTGCCTTTGCGAGTGTTCTTCCGTGATAAGGCTGATGAAAAGGATTTCGCAGCCCAACACGTGCAACAATAAAAAAATAAAAGCTGTCTTTCGAGACAGCTTTTATTTTTTAGGCTCGGGATGAGCCGCGCAGGAACTCTGATCCTGCATGATGAGAGGCTTCAGTCGCTCCTCATGATTCAGCCAGGCTTGGATCAGCTCATCTTCCAGACCATGTTCGACCATCGTCTCTTGCAGTAATTTTTGTCGGCGGCGAAAATGTGGAGGGCGAATCAGCAAAGTATCGTGTGCTTGAACTAAAGACTTGCCCCGATAGTTCTGTGGACCGCCCAGCATGCTCGTCGCAAAATCAACTTGCATCGTCACGAGGTGCTGCTGATCAAAATTCCAAAAAAAATGGGCCAGCATGGGATCCACAAAGGCTTTGGCGTAAAAGTCGCGAATGATGGACCCTAGTCTATCAGGACCTATTTCATTATAAATGTTCATGACTTACCCCAGAAATCAAAAGCCTCCTCCAATCGCACTGCCGCGAGCATAGCGGAAGCCTTGCAAGACAGAAAGAGACTTTTTAATTCAGGGTGTTCGACGCGCGACATTGCCTTTTTCGTTGGCAATTGATCCAGCCTCCACCACCAAAACCGGACTGCCGCGTTTATTGTTGAACTGCTGTTTGGCCTGGGTCTCGAGCGTAAACATCCGATCGTCACCGATCAATCGGCCTTGGAGTGGCATCGTACCGACGAATTCTTCCAACTCCTGCTCCTGGCCATAACGCTTATAGAATTTGACTTCAACTTGCCATTTGCGAGTATCTTTTTCCCACTTCATCGGCACGGTTTCAATGTGCCAATCCGCTAAATAAAAGTGATTACTGCGATTGATCGTAGCCCGCAGATTATAAGAGATGGGCTCCAAACTCTTGTGTTCAATGCGCCGCGTTCCTTGCTGATTTTGCACAACGATGGGTTCAAAGCGAGTCAATCGCAGGGGAACCCGCACGCGCGCTGCATCCTGTGGTTCTGTAACCGTTGTCAGATTGCTGCGTCCGGTTTGGAAAGTGGTGAGATTACCGGCTTCCACAGCAAAAAGAGTCTGTGAGGCAAGGAGATATACGCTCAGACCAAGCGCTCGCATGAACAGTCTCATAGCACCGCCTTTTTCATTGTCTTCGAACAGGAATATGATAACGTGAAGATTGCTTCCCCTACTCATTATACACAATCCGGTTCGATTCGGTCTGCCTCTGGCCACGGAACCAATTTCGAAAATTTGGGGGCTTCAACAAGAATCATGCAAAACCCTCCCTTTCATGCAAGCTGGTTCATTCCCATTGTCTGGATCGCCCTAAGCTTTGGGGCAAGTAAGGGTGTTTTCCATTGGAATCGGACTCGGTCGATCCTGGAAGAATCACAGGTTTGGATTGAGCGTTTTAAAAGCGATTATCATCGCCTACCTTATAACATGGCAGAAGTTCGGGCTTTGGCAAGAGTTCATAAAAGCCAACTGACACCCTATGACAGCCATGGGATGCGGCTCCAGTACCTGGCTTTTACAGAAAATGATTATCTGGTAAAATCCTTCGGCAGTGATGAGCAAGAAAATCGCCTCACTACCTCAGTGGATCCAACCTTCAGTACCTATTCAAAAAAATCCGAAACCTTTGTTCAAGCTGAAACTCTCCAACAAAGCATTCCGCAATTTTACCAGCCAGCATTTCTGGATGGATCGCAGGCTCCTGATTCTGGACTTTTTGCAAGTGTTGAGGTCCATATCCAGCTTAAAGCCCGACACCTCATGGTGCGAAGTCCTAAAAACAATGATTTTTACATGGTCGCTTTTCACGACATGATAGAAGAATTCCTCTGGCTGCCCGGTGGACTGGGCATCGTCTTTACCGCTTTTGGTTCGCAACGCTATGAGGATGGTATTTTCTATTGGGATCTTAAAGACAATACATTTCACAACCTTCTGCCGGCATTACGTCATCAGTTTTGGCCAAACCTTGCCGAAGATATGAAATTTTACAGCTCCCTTTCTCATATAAGTCAGGAACCTGCTTTGATCTATCTTCATCTGACTCCCGCAGAGTCTGAAGAACTCGATCCAAAAAATTTCTATTCCTTTAAAAACCTCATGGCCTTGCCTATAGGCGAGGGATTGACCGGCAAGATGGAAGGCATGAGAATTCAAACGGATCTTGCATTTACGGCGTTTGACTATGACTTCACCCAGTCACGCTTGCTAAAATCTGCAGAATTGGCTTCACCCGTCCAACAGGAATGGCTGGCGTTGAGTTTGGCTGGCGACACGGAAATGATCATCAGCGAATGGCAGGACTTCAGTTCCAAAAATGCTAGCAATGCCATGTGCGTCTACGGACTTTGGTGGCTTTCTTCTATCTACAACGACGCCTATCGGCACTTGTCTAGGCAAGGCTCACCAGAAGCTCAGGTCATCCGCAATTTTGGAATTGAGATGACGGATGCTTTGATAGGAATGCCGACGACTCCACGATATCTCGGCGCCATGGGACGCCATCTGAAAAAGTATCTTCTCCTTTCCAGGGCTGCGGACTACAATGTAACGTCTTTGCCTAAGGTACGCTGAACGTCCTTGAATTTTGCGAGGAGATAAATTTTGACAGCAATGGCTTCTCATATTTATGCGGTAATTTTGGCTGGCGGCAGCGGAACCAGATTTTGGCCAAAATCACGTCACCTGGAACCCAAGCAGCTCTGTAAAATCGGATCGAGCGAATCCACTCTGCTCGAACAGACTCTGACCCGTCTTGACCCTTTGATTCCGCCGGATCGTCGACTGATAGTCACCCATCAGGATCAAATGGAATTGACCCGCACTATTGCGGGACCCCATTGTTCCCTGTTTTTAGCCGAACCAGCTGCAAAAAATACGGCCCATGCCCTGGCTCTAGCAGCTCTGGAAATCAGCCATAAAGCACCTTCATCGGGCCCCAGGCCCATCATGATTTCTGTTCATGCCGATGCACTTATCAAAAATGAAAGAGCCTTTGAAAAGGCTGTTCAAGAGATGGTGGAAACAGCCGAAACTGGTCAATTGACACTGCTGGGCATCACCCCCGAATATCCAGAAACAGGCTACGGTTATATTGAAAAAGGTACTCGGATAAAACCAGCGAGTCCTATTTACCAGGTCAACTGCTTCCGGGAAAAACCAGACTTCGAGACCGCCACAAGCTTTCTGAAAGCGGGCAAATTCCTATGGAACTCAGGAATTTTTGCCTGGCGGGTTGATACCATTCTCGACGAATTGAACAGCTACCTGCCGCAATCCATGTCCGCCCTGAGGCAACTTTTGGATGGCTACGGCGTAGGCAGCTTCAATGAAGTCCCTCAGAGTGAACTGGTCCGCACTTATATGCAGTTGCCCAGCATTGCCATAGACAATGGTGTTCTGGAAAAAAGCCAACGCGTTGCAGTTGTGGAAGCGAACATCGGCTGGAAGGATGTGGGAAGCTGGGATGCACTGGATCAGTGCTTTAAGACCGATGAGAAAGGCAATCTCTTCTATGGCGATGTCATTGCTATCGATAGCACCGGCATCACTGTTGATAGTGATGTTAAAATCGTAGCCTGCATTGGTGTTAAAGATTTGGTCGTAGTGGTTTCAAAAGGTGCCGTCCTTGTGTGCCCTAAAAATCGGGCACAGGAAGTGAAGCGAGTGGTGGAAGAACTGAAGTCAAAAGGCCGGCTGGAGCTGATTTAAGGACTGGCAACCCAGCCCTATTTTCTTCACAAGACTTTATAGCCGTAAAGAACTTTCAAGCCGGTGGCAAAGTAGATTTGATCATCGGCAACCACAGGCTGTCGCGTAAGTATTCCTTGCAAGTCATCATGCCACAGCAACTGACCATTGCCGCTCGCGACTGCTGTGATACGGCCCTGGCTACCCCCTACGAAAATCGCTTTTTCACCGATAGTAATTGTCTTAACGGAAGGACCCACGTTTACCTTCCACAGCTGACGCCCAGAAGATGCCTGGATCGCGACGAGGTCGCCATTGATGCAACCGATGACAAAGGTTCCATCACGGTAAGCAGAGGTGGTCACACTCGGAAAGGTCTCTTTCCAAAGCACATCCGAAGGTCGATTCAGGGTATCGACTGCGAAGACCAGACCATCATTGCGAGCCACGTAGATTTGATGATTGCCAATCCCGATCTCACCGACGACATCCTTGAAGCGAAAGTCCTCACGACTCGGCTCGAACTTCCAATTTTCCTTGCCTGAATTCAGGCTCACCGAACGAACATCTCCTTCGGTTGTTCCCAGAAAAATTTCGTTGCCCGAGACGACCGGTCCTGCACCAGCCCGCAGGAGCAGATTGGCAACCGATCCCGTGTCATAGATCCAAAGGCTTTGACCGGTTTGAAAATCGATCGCATAGAGCTTTTGATCGACGCTATAGGCCAGGAGTACGTTGCCGGAAAGAGTCGGTTTCGCCGTAATAAATCGAGTCAGTCGGGCTTCCCAAAGCTGCTTACCGGTTTGGGTCTCGATCTTGATCAATCGACCATCACGCAGGGGCAGGATTGCCCAACTGCCAAATACTTCTGCCGGCGCTGTGAGGCTTTCGCTGACTTTAAGCCACCAGGCGAAAGTTTTAGTTTTCAAATGATAGGCGCCCACCCATTCAGCATCCACCGAACCGATGAGGACGTCGGTCGCCAAGGTCCAGCCTGATTCATCTATCGCGCCAATAGGTTTGCTATCGTCCAAGTCTGGAGCCAGTTTGATCATTCCCGTTCGAAAGGGGCGACAGGATTGAAATCCTGCCTCTTCACCGCAAGGCGCCGCTGCTTCCAGAGTGGAGGGAGCCACATGGGTGCAGGATGATAAAAGCGATAAAAGGCCCAGGGCCAGAACCAAAGAGTAAATTCTTTTCATAAGAGACCTTTTTATTCTGGCAACAGAGCGAGGAGGCTGCGAGCGCGGTCGGCCTCCGGACTGTTTTCATAGTCCGTCACCAGCTTGGTAGCTGTTGTCTTAGTATTCGCGTCGTCTTTCTTCAGGAAGTAGATCTGCGCCTTGCTCAAGAGAGCCCGTGGCTTCAGCTCATTGGAAGCGACTTTGTACAAGGCTTCTGCATGTTCCAATGCCTTGTCCAACTCATTGCGATCTTCTTGAATCGAGATCAGAAGGAGCAGGGCTTGGGTTTGTAGTATGGCGTGTCCCTTGCCATCTTTGACAAGTTCTTCGAGGATTTTTGCTGCCTCATCAAGATTGTTTTGCTCGGCAACATAAGACGCATATTTCAGACCAGCGACCCAGCCTTCTGTGACCTTGGGATTGGCCTCGTAAAATTTCTTATACTGATCTGAAGAACCGGCATGATCGGCTTTCAGCGCAGCGATCTGTGCATCCAAAGCTTTAATCACAGGCGTATCTTCGAGCGGCTTAGCATCTTTTGCTTGAGCTGCGGGTTGAGGCTGGGCTGCTTTCAGAGTATCGCGCTGCTTTTCAAGAGCTTCACGCTGCTTGCTATAAGCTTTGATTTCGTCGTCAAAGACCTGATCGATCTTCGAAAGCTCAAGGCGACGCTCGTCCTGACTGTGATGGCTGAAATATCGAAAGCCATATCCTGCCAACAAAGCCACAAGAATCAGCGCCCCGATAGCTAAAAGAGGTTTGGGATTCTGGGCGAGACCAGCGATAAAATCGCCAACTTTTGCCTGGAAAAAGTCGAGGCCCTTGAGCTTGATTTCTTTGGAGTTTTCGCTGGACATATATCCCTCTTTATTTCGGCCAAATTAACGCATAAAAGCGCTAGTTTGCAAAAATGTGATAGTATAGATCTTAAAGTTCTTTGCCTAGCACAATCCACCTGAAATCGTTCCGTGGAACGGCCCCAACCCTTATAAGGATGGCCCGGTCACGCGATTCGAGTCAGCGGCTTGTGCTGCGAACGGCATTCGACCCGTCGACTGTCACTCATGCAAGCGAGGGGAATATGGGAGCATCAGGCCTAGGAGCCCTACTGGTCAAAGAAGGTTTCCTGACCGAGCAGGACCGCGTCACCATTACCAAGACCTGCGGCCAAGGAAGCTGGGCTTTCGCCAAATGTATTCTTTCCACCGGCCTCTTGGACGAAGACGAGCTTTCGGCTTTTTTTGCCGAACGCACCAAATATGTTGTCGCTCCAAAAAATCTTTTGGATCAACTCGATCCCTCGATCACCAATCAAGTCGATCGGCGCATGGTTTCTCGATTGGAAGTACTGCCGCTGGAGATCGATCATCATCGTATCACGGTCGCCGTTGCAGACCCACTCGACAAGAGCACCATTAAGCAGCTGGAATTTTTCACAGGCCTGGAAGTAGTGTCCGTGATTGCCCCGCTGTCGCAGATCTATGAAGGCCTCAGCCGACTCAATCCTGAATTCAAACCTCGCTTTACAGCGCTGTCCAACTTCCTCAAAAATCATGCCGGCACTGCCTGGATCAAGCAGAAGATTGTCGAAGACAGTGACGAACCCTTGCATGAGCGCAAATCGGCACGCCATGCACCAGTTGAAGATTTTGATGAGGATTCGGTTGAAGAAGTATCTTTGGATGACGATGATGACAGTGGATTCGAAAGCTCCAATAATGAGCTCGATGATATCGATGACTCTGGTTTGGATGAGGGTATTGGCAAAGGTGATTTTGACGACATCGAATTGGAAGACAACGACGATCTAGAACTGACGGCAGGGGACGATTCGGACGATGAAGCGCCAGTTAAAGGTGAAATAGACGATTCTGGTCTGGAACTCGAAGATCCTTTCGATAATTTCGATGACTCGCCGAAAAAACCAGCGAAGGCGGCATCGATCGACGATGATAGTCTAGAAGGATTGGAGGCTGGCGAAGGCTCCACGGAGGACCTCTGGCCTGATCTTGATGACGAACCAGCCAAACCCAAAACAGTCGCCAAGGCTCCCTCAAAAGCACCAGCCAAGGCAGCTCTCGCCAAGACGACCGACCCTGATGATATCGATGATTTTGGTTTGGATGATGACAAGCCTGCCGCTAAAAAAGCTGCTCCGTCGGCTGCTGCTAGTGAGGAGCTCGAAGACGACTTTGGTTTGGATGATACCCCAGGCATGGCAGCGGATGATGAATTGGGTCTGAATGATGACGAACCCACGCCCAAAAAACTGACGAAACCACTCGCAGCTGATGACGACGATGCTCTTGGCGATGATTTCGGTTTGGATGATACTCCAGCCATGGAAGCGGAAGCCGAAGATCTGGCAGAATTGGGACTGGATGATGATGAGCCAACACCAGTAAAAGCAGCAAAATCTGCGGCCAATCCGGCTGATGATTCCCTTGATAGTGGTTTGGATAACGATGATGAACTGGCCCTCGAGTCGAAGCCAGACGACGAGCTAGGATTTGATGACGACGAGCCAGCTCCCAAGATCGCGAAAAAAGCTCCGGCATCGACCGTCGCTGACGAACTCGAAGAAGCCGACGAACTCAGTTTTGATGCCGCTCCCCTGAAGAGTTCGGCTGCTAAGGAAACCAAGCCAGAAGCGGAGTCCACACGAATCGCTCGCAAACCATATTCAGCGCCAGTACCACCCCCCTCAGAGGAAGAGGATGAACTCGAGGGATTGGAATTCACGGGTGATGACGAGACCAGTGTCAAGCTTCGCAAGGCTGTGCACGAGGAAGACGATGTTCCCCAGTTTACCGATCCTGGTCTTGAGCTTGAGGACGAGGAAACGCGAATTGATCTGCATGCCAGCGTCGACGATGACGATAAAAATCTCCAGTTCAGTGCTGATGATTTAGCAGACGAGGAAACGCAAATCAATCTGCATCCGGCTGAGCCAAGCAAAAATCCAGAAAAGCCTTTGGCAGCCGTGGCCAAAGAACCTGTTTTTGCCGAGGAATTGGCTGATGAAGACGCTCTCGATGAAGCCCCATCGCCCAAGCCAAGTAAACCGTCATCACCAGCCTTTGATGGACCAGAAATCGGCGATCTGGCAGCCAGCTCTGAATTCGAAATCGAAGATGACTTTAATCTCGCCGATGCCTTGGATGATGGTCCAATGATTGAAGATCAAAAGCCACTTTCAGCACCGACTCGCAGCGGGGCTGCGGCCTCCAACAATGGCAGCATCGCTTCTCTCACGGCCACTGCCAAAGCCAACGAGGCCCTCCTGCGCATGAGTCTTTGCTTCGATAAACAATCCGCGCTAGCCATCGCTCGCGAATATCTGCCACAGATAAGCGCCACGGGATGCCTCATTGAATTGGGCAAAACCACCGAGGCCCATGCCACCTGGCGAAGCGGGGCTCAAGCAGCCGCTCAATCCAAACAATTGACCACGTTTCAGCGCATGGCAAAGGACGCAAAACTCGGCCAGTGGACTGAACTAGCAGTAAGTTCTAAGGACGAAGTGTTTGGCTCGGTAAAGAAGATAAGCGTTTATAAAATGCTAAAATCTGATGGGCGTACTTTGCTCTTAGCGGGGGATTATCCGATTGAAGATGAAACCTTGAGGGAGGCTTTGAGCAGTCTGGCAGAACAACTCGGGTCCAAGTGAGGACCGGGTTGGATGGAAGCTGGCTGAACTTAGAGGTTAGGATTATGCAGCATTTTCAGAAGAGCAATAAGAGCAGCAACAACGGGGTAGTTTGAACAATTTTTCTCAAACCAAAGGAAAGTTCAGCCAACTTCCACCCGGGATAGTACCCGGCTGAACTCTCTATTGCAGTCGTCGTGCCAGAAATTTAACTCATTGATCCGATTGAGCAGGGCTTGCTGCTACCCCCTGAGCGACAGGAGTTCATTCGTTATTTCAGCACCTTACGACACCACCCCTTAAGCAGATGTCAAGCTTCGTGACACCGCCCCAACCAAAGTCTTAACTCTGCATAACAGCTTCAATAATCGACATGTAATATAAAGCAAACTGCGGATCCAAATTCACCACCGGTACACCGTGATCACAAGCTTCGCGGATTCGTCTGTGCAGAGGAATCCGACCAATGATCGGGATCTTGCGTTCCTCAGCGAAGCTATCGATCTGGGCCTGGCCGAAAATATCATCGAGATGCCCACACGAACTGCATTGAAAATGGGACATGTTTTCAACCAAACCAAGCACTGGGACTTTGAGCTTTTCAAACATCGACAGACCTTTGTGGGCGTCTAACAAAGCGACAGCCTGAGGTGTTGAAACAATTATGCCGCCATGTAAAGGAAGACTTTCGATCAAGGTCAGCTGCACGTCACCGGTTCCCGGCGGCAGGTCGATGATCAAAAAATCCAACTCACCCCATTCCGTTTGATAGAAGAGCTGTTCCAAAGCCTTGGCAATCATCGGTCCACGCCATATCACAGGATGATAGGGATCCGACATAAAACCAAAAGACATGACCTTCACCCCGTACTTTTCGATCGGGATCATTTTCTGATCCGCAGAGATCGGTACGGGCCCGGGGATACCCATCATGAGGGGCGCTGAGGGTCCGTACAAGTCCGCATCGAGCAAACCGATATTGAGTCCGAGAGCGGCCAGCCCAGTCGCGAGGTTGACCGATACCGTCGATTTTCCAACTCCACCTTTTCCGGAAGATACGGC
>JBGSRE010000304.1:0-3516 GCA_041737755.1 Oligoflexus sp. | reverse complement strand
AAAAGGTCGAGCTATTTCATTTCCGCCCGTTCTGTGTCTGCCGATATTTTGGCTTCCGAACTGGTCCTGGCAATGAACGACCAATTCCCCAAGGTCGAGTGCCTGGGGATTTTCGGCGAATGGACGGGTCGTACCCGATCCACCAAGCTAGGTGATCTGAGCAAATGCTTGAGTCTGGGCCTGCATGACAAAGGCCTTTTATCTGACGAAGCCAAGACTTGGTTTGCCGAACTTTTGAAAGAACTGGAAAAATCGACCCCTCAGGTTGCAATCCTGGTGGGCTACTCATTTTTGCATCATGAACTTGCCGGCTTTTTCAAGTCCCAGAATATTCCCGTGGTCCTCTACGAAATCACTCCCGTCGGTGCCATCAAAGGGATTGATTTTGCTAGCGTTGGAGCACGACTGGAAATTGCGCTTGGCATCAGTTTGCAAGGCAGCGAGCTGGTCCAAAAATCAGCTGTTCCCTACTATTACATCGGCAGTCCCCATAAAGATCGGGTCGATCGGGTGATCGTTGAAGCCCATTCTCTGGCTCTCAATCCGGACCAACCAATCCTATCGATTTTTCCCGGTGGGCGGGTGGAGGGCTTCCAGGCAACTCTACCGGTCTTTCAACAGCTTGCTGAATCCCTCTCACGAGAACAAGGTCTGCAGGTTGTGCTGTCGGTGGCAGATCAGTTGATTGAGGATCCGAGCGTAAAAATTTTCAATCAGACCTTGAAGGAGTATATGGAAAAAGGTGCAGCATCGCCTCAGTGCCTGCGCATCATGCCCGGCATGCATCTCGAACTCCTATCGCTATCAACTGCAGCTATATCAGGATGTGGAGCGATTACGATCGAGTGCGGCCTGTTTCAAGTTCCTTTGATACCGATCTTTCCCGCCAGCCAAACTCCGAACGTTGGCCCCTATTCCATGCTGAATCAGGTTTTAGGCAAAAGTCTTGTCCCTGAATACAGCTCGGATACCAAGACCGAGCAATTGATTAAGGTGGCTAAACAGCTGATCAGCCCTGGAACTGAGCGCGATAAGATGCTAAAAGACCTGCTTGATGTGAAGCTTAGCCTGCAGGGCTTTGCAGCCGACAACGCCGCCGATTATATCGGCCGGGAAATCGGCCAATGGAAGCAGGGCAAACGCGCCGCCAAGGGCAACAAAACGGCATGAATTCGACTAAAATTCTGGTTCCATCCGAGCCCGTCTCGGATCAGACCAGACTCCTCTTGTGGTTTAAACCCCTCGTCATCGAACCCCTGAAAGAAATCAAAAGCTGTTTGATGCAGATTGCTGCGTCTTTGCTCCTGCTTTCAGCAGCGCAGAGTTTCTTTTTGCTGCTCGTCGGACCTCTCTTTAAAGCCATTTTCGACCACCGGACTGACAGCAGCTTTCTCTTGGGCAGCATGATGTCCAAGCCACTCCAAAATTGGTTCCCAGAATTGGCCTTAATTCCAGTTTCCCGGATGGAGTTGGCCCAGGATATTCCATTGCTGATCCTATTGGCTGCTGTCGTCAAAGGCTATGCGGGCTTCGTTTATCAGCATCAGCAGCAAGTTATGGCGCTGCATCTGGGCCGTCGTTATCGGGAAAAACTCTTCGCTACTGTTTTACAGCTGCCATTCCCTCGACTCGTTGAAAAGTCCGCCGGCGAGTGGATGTCTATCGTCATGAACGATGTCGCCTGGTTGCAGGTCCGACTCTCGGATCTCCTGACTGGATTGGTGCGTGATGGCTTCATGGTCCTAGCGTCTTTATCAGCCCTGTATGTGATTCATTGGCCAACCGCAGTCATTCTCAGCATTCTAGCGGTACCCATTATGCTGAGCACAGGCCGCACGGGCAAAAAGATTTCGGTCTTTGCTGAAGCCTGGCAACGCGAACTCGGCCGCATGGTCGGCGCTGTGCTGGATCTTCGCAAACGCTTTGAATTCATTCGGGCGCAAAGAGGTGAGGGGCTTGAAAAAGAGCGCTTTCGTGCGATCAATCATGGATACTACCGCATGATACGCCGATCGATCTTCATGCGATCGGCGCTGGCTCCTGCGATGGAACTGTTCGGATTTTTGATGTTTGCCGGCATTCTTTTTTTGGTTGGGGCAAAGGTCAAAGGTTTCGACCTAGAAGCCAGCGAACTCTTGCAATTCTTCGCCGCCTTAGGGATCCTCCTGAGACCGCTTAAAAGTGTTGGCGAGCAACTGGCTCGCTATCATGAGACCAAGGGTATATTGAAGCAGAGCTTGGATACCTTCGCCACCGTCAAGCAGCGAGCCGAAAATCGCTCCCACGAGGTCCCGGCACCGACCCCCTGGAATCCTACTCAAGAACTGGTCATAGCCTGTATTCGAATTTCGTATAAAGCCGGCTTTAGTCTCCAAGCCGAAGATCTGCATATAAAAGCTGGCAAGGCGATCGCCCTTATAGGACCTAGCGGGGCTGGGAAATCAAGTCTGATAAAAGTCCTCGCCGGGCTCCTAGAGCCATTGCAATGGCAAGCCAGCGTGCCTTTGAATGCCGTTGTCGAGTCGGCGACTCTGGTGAGTCAGAAACCCTTTCTTTTTTCAGCCAGTGTGCGAGATAATCTGCTCTATGGCCATCCTTCCCATTGTGCCGATGAGCGACTGCAAGAAGAGTTGGATTTTGTTGGCTTAAGTGCTGAGTTAGCAGCGATGTCACAGACTCTCGACAGCCCGGTCGACTTTATACAAACACCTCTGTCTGGTGGTCAACTGCAACGTCTGACGATTGCCCGAGCTATGCTAAGACCTCAACCACTTCTACTTATGGATGAAGTCACAGCCGCCATAGATCCTTTAGCTGAAGAAGCCATCACCCTTCGCTTGATCAAACGATGCCATCATGAAAATCTCAGTCTGCTGTTTGTCACCCATCGACTGCAGCAATTGCCGTTTTTTGATGAAATCTGGTTTGTCGAAGCTGGTATTTTGCGGGTATTCACTAGCTATTCCGAGCTACTAAAGAACGAAAGAACCCAGCGATTTATTCAAGATCAGCATTCCCATTAGGCCGAAAAGAAAATTTTCATCCGACTACCTCCCCTCAGAAGTAGACTTCTTCCAAAAAAACCTCATCATAGTTCCCTGCTCCATTTCTTGATTTGACGAAGACGACCCTGGCTTTTTTCCTTCCGGATCGAGGGATCAGGATGGGCCTGCATCAATAATATTCTATGCCTGAACGTCTGAAAGGCCCTGGCTCTCTCATCTTCAGACCTATTCCCAACTCTGCCAAAACTTTGACACGAGGAAACCTTGTCGTGCCCTTCTTGCGTCCAGCTCAGAGAGGTTTTAGAATATCTCTAGGACTGCCTCGTGATTACATTGCAAAGACTTTTATTATTCTGGGCGCCCGCCCTGCTTCCAGGGAGACAAGGATGAACGACACGAATCTTGATCCAAACTCAAATGCCGCCTTTAGCCAGAGTTCAGGCGCGCAATCGAATCCTTTTACGGGCGAGCTTAAAGGCGAATTCTCTAGCGACTTCGGCACCAATACCAA
>JBGSRE010000287.1:0-2049 GCA_041737755.1 Oligoflexus sp. | reverse complement strand
CAACCTTTTGATGCGCATTTTGAGCGAGGAACTCGAAACTGAAATTCGCACGAAACGGTCTCTATCTTATGCCGTTTATGCCCAGTCTGTGTCACTGGCTAGACTACAGGATGTACTCATGATGCAGTACCGACAGTTCTCTGCTTCACCGTGGCGGGTAACTTGGGCTTATCAAGCCATATCGGCCGCTTTATACGCCATATTAGTGGTATTAATATGTCATAACGATACTTTACTAGGTGAATTTGACAGTCCTGCCTCGATTCACCATCTTTTTAATGCTCACCTCCTCGAGCCCAAAGAATTCCAGGTTTCTCTCTTTGCTAACGCGCAAGCTGGTGTCACGGAAAGTCTAGAACTCGGGGTCCAGGGCCTCGGCTATGTCACACTACCACCCCTGTGGAACTTCTCTCTCAAGCATCGGATGTTCACCGAGACCAACTTTCAAAGCTCTTTCAATAGTCACAGCTTCTTCTTTCCTAGCGGTACCGATCGTTTGCTTTTGTCACTGCACGGAGTCATCACTAGCTATTACGTACAACGCAATCATCATCTGAATTTCGGCTTGATGGATGGGCTGGTCATGGCCTTCAGCCCTGATAGTCAATCCAGTCTGCATCTGATCACCCCCGTGATTGGTTGGGACGGAGTCATCAATTCTCGACTCGCATTTTCGGTGACTCTGCTTCGACCCGTCTATGCCACGGAAGAACAGGAATCCCAACGCTTCGGCGAAGGCAATCGCAGCCTCAACTTCATCGAAGGCAAGGCCCGTCCCGCGTTTGCAATGGCCACTGCTATTTGGTCTTTCGGCAGCTTGCATGCAGAGCTTGGTGCTGTTTACATCAGCTATGACAATGCCTTGATCCTGCCTTATGCTAACCTCTTTTGGAGGTTTAAAAGATAAGATGCGGCTTCCCTCCATCACCCTTGCTAGCCTGCTCCTCAGCGCCTGCATTCAACCGGATGATAAACCTTCTTATCCGATCGTGGCTCGCATTCTGAGTTCGATCAGTGGTGACTATCGCTTGACTGATGTCACCATTGCAACGCTCAGCAATGTCGATCAGATGGTCGGAACCGTGGGTTCGCTCAAAGGCCAGGCAGCGCTCAATGTCGATGCCGATATCGAAGAAATTATGAGCTCCACGGATCCTGACGCTGTCTATAGTGATCGGGGACACACCATTAAAACTGACTATATCGTAAAAGGTGGAGTGGTCATTCCGCAAAATTTTCAGACTATGGAAATGCTCGGCCTTTACTCCGTCTATGAAAGAACAGTCGGCTTTTGGCAAAGCAATTTTGATATTCCCTTTGAATCGGTGGGTTTTCCCACGCTCTATTATAATCCTCGGCTGAGCCGCAGCAAGAATGGCGAAACGATCGAGATCAGTACGACGATGAATGCGGCCTATCTCCCGGGTGTGCGAGATTTTTGGTTTTTCAAAACCGCCACGCGCGAAAGAGTTCCTGTCAAAATGAACTTTGGAGTTGTCGCCCACGAATTTGGTCACTTCGTTTTCGATTATCGTTTTGCCGAATTGAATCGGACCGTCTATGAATCCCGACTGGCCATCAATGGCAACTTTCTCTCGGGATTAAATGAAGGTCTCGCCGATTTCTTGTCCTATGCTGTAACGGGCAGCCTTACCGAGTTTGGAGCCTCTTTGCCAGAATTGGATCAAGAGCGCCGTCTGCCCGTATCCTGGACTCTCCGCACCTCTAACAGTGGCGTCTGCAAAGGCGGATTCTATTGCCAAGGATCCGTCCTTGCTTCAGCTCTCTATGAAATTTCGCAATTGCCTGACTTCAATTCACTGATGATTGCCCAAAGGGTTTACGATGCTTTGCCTCTCTTTCGCGACACATGGCAAAAGCAGAAAGATAGTGAACTCATCAACTACAGTGCTTTTCTCAATGCTCTGCTAGAACTTTCCCCCGGTGAAAAAACCGAATTTTGCACGATTTTTCGCAAGTGGTTTGATACCGAAAATGTAAGGTTGAATCTCGCATGCCCTGCTTAAAAATCAGTCTATCCATCAGCCT
>JBGSRE010000279.1:0-5149 GCA_041737755.1 Oligoflexus sp. | reverse complement strand
TTAACAAACTGCCTTTCACGTTTATGGCTATCCTTGCGGCGGAAATCGCTCAAATTCTGGCAATCGTCCTATGTCGGACATCCAGGAGATACGCTCTGCAATTTGTATATGACAGCGGGCAGGTAGTAGGTTCGGATCATCCAAAGTAGCAGTTTTTATATCAACTATGTTTGGAAGCATTTCGGCGTTTTTATAGAACAGTCCTGTGCCACAATCAGGACAGAACTCTCTTCGCCCTTGTTGAGACGATTCATAGGATTTTACTTTTCCTTTTGTAATCTTTACTTGATTTTCCGGAAACATCGCCCAGCCAACAACTGGTGCACCTGAATGTCGACGACAGTCGACACAATGACAAAGTGCATGAGTTATTGCATCGCCATTTACTTCATAACGAACTTCACCGCAATGACATCCACCATTCATGCTCAAAACCTTTCCTCGCAAATATCATTGAGTCTTGGCGTTGACCCGCAACAAGAAACTTCCAAGACTTCAAAGCGCTGAAACAACTTCCGGAATATCGCTAGTAACTTGATCTATGTTTTAACACATCTTCATCCAAATACAGCATCCAGTTCTGATAAAATCTTTCGGACGCCAGCGCCAAAAATCGCACTATCGGATTTTGAACATAGCAGAGAAGCGCAACTGCATTTCTTCTCGGGAAACGTTTTCGATCTTGGAGCCGAGATGCCACTCGTGACCGTATGGATCTACAACTTTGGAAGTGCGCTCGCCGTGGAATTGATCGGCAGGTTTCATGGTGAGTATGGCGCCGGCGGACACGGCTTGCTCTGTCAAAGAATCCACGTCATCAACATGGAGATGAAGCGCTGCTCCCGTTGATCGGCCTGACTCAGGACCAAATATTCCATACTCTGGGTATTCGTCGGAGACCATCACGGTGTGGGGGCCAAACTTAAGTTCCGCATGGCCAACCCGACCACTGGGCTCGGATAGCCGAAACTCCTCAACGGCGCCGAAAGCCGCCTTATAAAATTGAATCGCCTCGTTTGCGTTTCGAACACGCAGGTAAGGAATCGCCTCATGAATTTTGTCGGTCACTGCTTTCCCCCAAGTTTTGCTCTAGCTCGCGAAGGCCTTTGGACATCAACAACATGATTCGGTAATACGCAATATGAGTGGGTCAAAGTCTATTAGAATAAAGCCAAACCCTAATCTTTTTCAAAATATGATACTCATCGATTATATTCAGACATTATTGTAGTAGCCTCAAAAGATTCAGCTAACAAAAGTCAATCTCGCTGACGATACATATTGGACTATGCTTGAAAGCGCGAAGACCAGGGAAAAAGACTAGTTTTATCTTTGGGACGTTACAAACCCATCGGCTACCTTCTTCAACGTCTTCAACGTCTTCGACGCTCGAAGCCAAAAAGTTGCGAAGACATTTCTTGGTAAACTCACGGGGGTCCTCGTCACCGACGGGCACGCTTGTTTTAAAAAACCAGGCAGTGATTCACTGATCCTGGCAAATGATTGGTATCATTTTCGCCGAAAAGTGAAGGCATCTGAAAATAGCTATCCAGATGAATGTTTGTCATAAAATGTCTTATGCATTTTCTGAACGGTCTCCCGTCCACCCACTCGATCAAATAGCTTTTTGCAAGATTTATGACTAGTTTCAATATCTTCCACAATACGCAAGTCATCCATAACCTTTGACATGGAACCGCCACCCACATAGCATCAGAACGGACGCCTCAATTCTGCAATCAGCAGCAAGCCTTACCCAAAGGTAAGCCAGAGCCTTGCCCACCGACTAGCGGGCACAGCGTGGTGAGAAATTATCGATCCCAAAGCCTATCCCGACCCCACCCGGTGGATTGAAGCCAAAGATATTGAGTTTGCTGATCCCGCGACTGCCATCGGGCGTGCGAACGATAAATCGACTCAACTGGCCGTCACGAGTCCCACCTGATATGGACTGATATCTTACTTCGTCAACAACCTGGCCCAGGCTATTGAGGGCTCGGACCACATAGGTTTCCGAGAAGTCGATATCGACCAAGTCAATACTCGCTTCCTTCACGGGCTGTTCGTAGTCAACCACCAGGGTATCCGTTACTTCTGCCTGTTTGTGTCGATCAGTCAAAAAGAATTTACCACCACTTTGATTCGGAGCCAAGTAATTGGCAATATTATTGGGACCACCATAGTATCCAACGGGACTCGCTTGATTGTATCCAGCCAGCACCACAGGATTGCCACTCAGAGTCGAAAAACGAATGCCGTGGCTCTCGGCAAATTGATTGGCAACAACAGCACCCAGCCCATTGCTATCGCCTAAACTCTCAAATTGGATAGCAGGCAGAGCACAGTCCTTATTCCACAACAGCGTCAGATCCGATTTTAGGTGTCCATCCACACCATCAAGAGTAAAAGACAATGAAAATTCTACCAGCGATTGAATGGCTGAAGCATCGGCTCGAATATCAAAGACGGCAAGCCAATTGCTGTCAACACCATCAGTCAGGAGTTGAATTTTAACGGCTGAACCTTCGCCTCGCTGGGTCCAAGCCAACTTATCAACACGACCTTTGAACCCTTCCATCGGTCCGCTTGGAGTTTCCATACGACAGCCGATCTTCTGCTGATAGAGCGCCGGATCCTCGGCAATTTTTATACAAGCAAGGTAGGAACCCGTGATCGAGACCGGAACCGACACCGTTTCGTCGTCTTTAGGTGACGGCGTGGTGATACTGGTGGCATCGAGATTCTTCTCGCTCAGTTGATTGGATCGACTGACCTCGCGCTTCAAATCATTTTCTTTGTGACAGCCCGCAAGGCTGATAGTAACGGCCAAGAGTGCCATGGTGTAGATTGACAAATCTTACTCCCTCGAACAATTGTCGCATGAATCGTTCTAGGGAATTTATCGGATTTTTTTTGATCCTTCTTCAATTTCTCGCGAGTCGATGCCTAGCTTTCGACAACTGTTGAGATAAATCGAAGGCAATGAAGGTGCCTTCAACTGCTGAATATGATGGAAGAGGGAAAAGTGCAACCCAAGGCTGCAGCCGTGAGACTTGGAATTTTTGGCCCGATAGAACTCCATTGCGAACCAGTGGGCTGCTGCGGGGAGGGATTAGAGCGATCAAGTTTTCGATCAGCTCCAAAGGGCTCAGCTTGATCCCCGTTGTCTCATCAGCCCAAGGCTGCCGGAGTCTATACTCAATATCACTCATTGCATTTCTTGTGAGCCTCTCCTCGGCAATAGGTGGCCTCGCCATATAATTTATCAACTGACTGAGGCCCTACCGATCCTCACGATGGATTGGGCGCGCTGCGGAGCCCGTCGGGTACTTTGCATTGAAGTCAAACAACCGAATGGAAGTTCAGCAAGTCTCAATTGTATTACGCAAAACGCGTCGTAGCCGCAGCATTATGTTGTTACAAGCATCATCAAACCCTGACACCTAAGTGGTTGCCGACAGCAAGTAACGATCGATGGCCAAGCTGAAAAAGCAACTCATCGAATCAGCTACAGCTTTTTCTCAATCTTGACAGCGTAGAGTCGCAGCGTTACAAATATCCTCATTCACGGAACACTCTCTGAGACTATTGACGTCCAGCATCACTTGGTAAAAGCTTGGAGTTCCATGGGCATGACGTTGCTTGATCATGGAAATCTTCAAGTCCACTTATCAGCTGGGATTGCGACTTCAGTCGAGGAGAGTGAAGCGAAACATTATGCTTGGAACAATGAAGGAGACGACTGTATGAAAAAAACCTTGGGTTTGGCCGCAACTCTGACACTTTTTGGATGTGGGGGACAGTCAAGCTTTCAATCCTCCGAACAGTCTTTACTTCCGCTACAGAATCCAGTGAGCGACGCCGACTCACCTCGCGTCATCGGCGGCTCGATTCCCAAAGCAGGCAGCCTGCCGTCTATCGCCTTGCTTCTATCAGAGGCCGAGATCTCGATCGATGGAGCTCCCGCCAATCGTCGCCAACTGAGCATTTGCACAGGAACCTTGATTTCCCCGACAGCAATCCTCAGCGCCGCCCACTGCGTGAATGACACCATATTAAAAGCCTCTGTTGAAAAATCAAGTGGACCAGACGGCAAACCTCTGAAAGCCAAAATCGTTGGCCCTGTGATCTATCGGGCCGCCTTCGTAGGAAGCTTGGCGGAATTGTCAGGCCATCCTGAATTGCTCCTCGATGTTGAACGTGTCGAGGAGCATGAAGATTTTGCTTTGACAAAACGTCCTTGGGCCGCATTTCAAAAGAATCCTGGGAAATGGGATGATGCATCCATCATTCACTTGGCCAAGCCGGTTGTTGGTCGTCGCATTCAGAAATTGGCCACAGCGGAGCAGATGAAAGCCAATGCAGGCAATGCAAGTTTGGCTCGAGTCTTTGCTGGTTTTGGTCTTTCTGATGAAAAAGATCAAGCCAGCGCTGGCATCTTGAAGGAAGGCACGGCTCGTCTGGGTGCCGTTGGTGCCACAGAATTTATTGCAGGAGCGCAGGATGCTCAACACGCTTGTCATGGAGATTCGGGAGGTCCTATCTACTTGGATGGCACCGACTCTTACCAAATAGGAATCGCCTCTCGTATCAATAAAAATGTGGGATTGGGTGACATTTGGAGTGGCATTACTGGCAATGTCAAAGCTCCTTCTTGCGATCTTGGACTGGTATATACTCGTGTGGATCCGTACCTTGATTGGATCAAAAACCATGTTTCCGATCTGGGCCAAGAAACAAGCCTAAGCCCGCTTTCTGCTTCGAACTAATATACAAAAAGGCTTCTATCTATAGCGAGAGCCAGCAGCTCTCGCCTCCGCCGATGCGCCGTAAAAAAAGCTTTCTCGAATATTTGCATAGCGCGGAACATACTGACGATAGGGAGCCCTTGGCGGGAGCTTGTCCGTCAGATACTCCTCGGTTTCTGCCGCTCGTTTGGCGAAGCAACTCGAATAAAAACCCGTTTTTTGCAGCTAAACGGCAGGACATGCTCAAACCCGCAGGAATCGTCGGGACAACGAATGCGGAGGAAGCCATCTTCTCCTTCTTTTGAATCAAAATTTCACCTCTGAGCTTCCTCGTATTGAATTTTTAATTCAAGGATAAGAGTTCCAAGGCCGGAGCCAATATCCCGGTGGGTCTCTTCACC
>JBGSRE010000260.1:0-5437 GCA_041737755.1 Oligoflexus sp. | reverse complement strand
CGGTATGCGCCTTTGTTAATGATCGCGTCGATCGCGAAACTATTCAGATCCTAAAAAATCTTGGCGTTCGCATCATTGCTTTGCGTTCGGCAGGATTCAATCAGGTCGATATCAAGGCTGCTCATGAATTCAAACTACCGGTTGTCCGGGTTCCTGAGTATTCCCCCTATGCCGTTGCTGAGCATGCTGTGGCCCTGATTCTTGCTATGAACCGCCAAATTCATAGGTCCTATAATCGGGTAAGGGAGTTAAATTTTTCACTGGATGGTCTGGTTGGTTTTGATTTGCACGGCAAAACTGTGGGGGTCATTGGAACGGGACGTATCGGTCAGGCTTTTGCTCGTATCATGCACGGCTTTGGCTGTCGTCTTTTGGCCTATGACGCAGTTCCCAACCCAGCACTCCGCGATCAATATGGGGTGAACTATGTTTCCTTGCAAGAACTTTTTACGAACTCTGATATCATTTCTTTGCATATGCCTTTGCTGCCTGAAACCAAGCATTTGATCGATGAAAAGGCCCTGCGAGCCATGAAGCACACGGCGATGCTGGTCAATACCAGTCGGGGCGCGCTGGTGAAAACCTCGGCTCTGACCCAGGCACTCAAGAGCGGGCGAATTGGGTTTGCTGCGCTTGATGTCTATGAGGAGGAGGAAGGCGTTTTCTTTCATGATATGTCAGAATCTGGCGTGCAGGATGATGTGCTTGCTAGGCTCATCACATTTCCCAATGTTCTGATTACATCGCATCAAGCCTTTCTCACCCACGAGGCTTTGGCAAATATTGCAGATACGACTCTTGGAAGTCTGCGTGCTTTCGAGCAGGGGGAGCGGCTCGATCATGAGGTGATTTGGCAAGGCTGATCCGTTCGATTGCTTAAGACGATCAAGTTCTTTGTGATAATGGCATTGCTATGTATTTCATACTATATAAATATAAGCTGTCGAAGAGAAATTTTAGGTGATGTGACGATGCTATTGCATCGAACATCTTAAGAGGTGCGCAGGATGAAGATTATTATTGGTGTCGATTCAACCACAGAATCGCAAAACGTCGTGCGTCTCATAGGAAGGCTTGCGTTTGCTGATGCGCAGCTGCATTTGGTGCATGTGATCGAACGTTTGTGGCCTGAGGAATGGCAAAATAAGCCAAAGACTGCTAATGATCTGCTAACGAATTTCATGAAAATGGCTGAGCGAGAGGGCGAGCAGATCTTGCAGAAGTCGGAGCAAGTGGCTCAAGGCTTTGCTGGGAAAGTAGAAAAATCACTGAAGTTTTCTAGCGCAGTCGCTAACCAGGTTCTGGAGTTGGCGAAGGACCAGAAGGCGTCGCTTATTGCCGTGGGGTCGCGTGATGAAAGCGCCCTAGGCAAAATATTAATCGGTTCGGTGGGACGCAAGCTTATTGTCAGCTCCCCACAGAGCGTGTGCATCTGTCGAACTGATTTCACAGAAAGCAGCGGCCCGATTGATGCGGTATTTGCGACCGATCATTCCGATTATGCAAACCAATGTGCCGATATCTTGCTTGCACTTGCCCCGAAAGGGATTCGCAAGTTGACGGTCATGACCGCTTATCCCAAGCAGCTGGTCAAAGCCATGAAGGACATTTCACCGCAGGTGCCGGCTGATATCTCGAAGTGGTTGGAAGGCCATTTGGAGCAGCAGAATCAAATTCTAACGCAACGCCTCAGCAAGCTGGGTATTGAGATTCAGAGTCGAGTCATCGGCGGAGACCCCGAGGCAGCGATTGATACCACCATGAAGGATACCAAATCGAACTTGCTGATTATGGGAGCGCAAGGGCATGGATTTGTCGAAAGGCTTGTGACTGGCAGTTTGACATTCCGCCAGGCAGCGACAGGCAAGCATTCCGTGCTGATTTTGAGAGTCGAAAAGTGATTGGCAAGCTGAGTCCAGGCTGGAAGGGGATGGCCAGCATTTAAAGCCAAATCTCTCAGCTCGCCCATTCCTAGGGGCGTGGCTGCCTAGCCAATTGATGGAGTCGGGAGTTGGAAGTTCAGGCCACCCGCTCGATGTTTTTTCGCAAGGGCAGAGTCAGCGTTAAGGTGCTCCCTCGGCCTGGGCTGGACTCGAGGCGGATTTTTCCCCCTGCGTCCTCTACCAGAGCTTTGATGGCTGCTAGACCTACGCCGCGTCCTGAGCTAGTGGAAACTTGGCTTGCCGTGCTAAAGCCGTGAAGAAATATGATTTCTTCAGCACTCAAGTCATTTACTTTAAGCCCTTTTTCTTTGGCCTTTTGGGCAATCCATTCAGGGTCAATTCCATAGCCTTCATCTTGTATTTCGAGTCGGATCGCATGATCGTCCTGAAAAGCTCGGACTCTTAAGCTCAGTTTTCGTCCCTCAAGGTAGCGAGTCTCTGGGAATATGTAACCATGGTCCAGAGTATTGTTCAGCGCATGGATGAGACAGGGTCCAAGAATCTCATTGAGTACCTTTTGATCCCAGACTTCAACCCCACTCGAAATCGAAATTTCTCCTTGATGAACGCCTGCTTGAAATGCCCTTTCAGCGACGTCATCGATAACCTGAGTTGCGATCTTGAAAAATGAAGGACGTAGTTCTTGGTCGTCCTCATGGACGAGGATTTTTAGGACGTCCATGTAAGTCGTGATAGATTCATGCAGCCGCCAAAGAGATAATTTCACAATTTCCGAATCGGGATTTTTCAAATCGGATTCGGCATCATGGGCTGCGTCAGCCAGATTCTTTAATTGCAGTGTGCGTGCTTCGCCTTTCAGGGTATGCAGAAGGAGGAGGCCGGACGTCTTGTCCTGCTGGCCATCGATAATTTTTTGTATTGAAGTCTGGCTGTTTTTAAAAAAAGCCGTAATTCTAGCAATTCCCATATTTCGAATGACTTTGACCAAAGTCAGAATTCGATCATTCTGTTCGACTTCGGCGAGTCTTAGCTTTTCGAGTAAGCGGAGATGGGTGAGATCGCGGATGGTAAGCAAAACCCTGTCAATTTTTTCACGATTGGAATCAAATAAAGGAATCCACTCGAGTCCCAAGATTTTATGGGTGCTCGTTCCGAAATACTCCAGTTCCGTTGGCAGGGCATGGTTATTGACCAGCCAGGAGAGTTCATCGCTGCCGAGCGTGCACTGGAAGGTTTCATGCAATTGACTCAAGCGATCAGGACTCAGTCGCGCTGAACGAAGGATGGAGTCAAAGACGCTCTTGCCCGCTAAATCAGCTGCCGAGACGCCGAGGATTTCGAGGGTTTTTTTCGAATATTCCGAATCAATCGATAGGTCGACGGCAAAGGTTATGATGCCCTCGCCGATGTTATCCAATATCGTTTTAATTTTATCTCGACTCTTTTGCAGATCAAGCGTTCTCTCGCGAACCTTATCTTCCAGACCCATTTGATAGGTTCTGATTTCATCCACCATCTCGCTAAAAGCTTGAGCGAGGGCGCTGATCTCGTCCTTGCCTTTGAATGCAATGGGCTGCGAATAGTCCCTGGATTGAATGCTACGCACCGAAGAGCGTAGAGTTTCAAGGCGCCGGAGTATGGTTACTTTAAGCAGCAAAAAGCTGAGGGCGCACATAATAACGGCGAGAAAAAACGCCGAAGCCAGCTTATCTATAATCGATTGACTGATGGCTTGTATGACCGCTCGATCGCTAAACTCGAGGATGAGATGGCCGACGAAAATACGCCGATCATCATCTGCAAACCAAAGAGTTGTTGTAAGACGTTGCGTCTCTGTCCCTGTAAGGATTTCAGTTTCTATCATATCAACGAGCAGATCTTTTCGAGCCTGACGCGGATTCTTGAAGTTGGCGGTTTCCAGACCCAAATCCTCAGCCGAGCTGACGGTGAGCTCGGTTGCGGTTGAGGATTTCATCTGGAAGACTGCTACTGGTTTGGCTGTATCATCCAGAACAATCACCCGTTCAATCTGTCCAAATTGAAAAGCCGATTGTATCTGTCTGATGATGCGCTGGCGATCGACATTGAAGAGTGCTGCCGAAATATTTTCGACAAGGTTAGCGGCAATGGTCGTGTGAAGATCGTGACTTTCAGCTTCGAATTTCTTGCGCAAACGACTTAATTCATAAGTCGTCGTTATGCTCAGAAGCCCAAAAATGGTGATGACCAATGCCAGCAGAACCTTGTACGTAATCTTCATGGCAAACTATCCTGAGTGGAATGCTCATAGCTGTTTAGAACTGTACTTTGACCATAAGCTGAGGAACCGACTCATTGGCATCTTTAACGCCGAGTTTGTTGGACCAATACTGATATTCGAGACCAACGCCCAGTTCAGGAGTTAATTTCGCCAGCAGAGCAGGTTGGGTTAAGAGATTTGCTTCGCTCTTGCCTGTGCTGTCTTTGCCTTCAGCACCCGCATAGTCCAAGAATCCAGAGAATTCCCAATCAAGCCCAGCTTTAAATTCCATGTTCCAAACTAAAGTCACTTGGTAGGAAGTGCCTTCAATATTGCGATCATCGCGAATGTAGAAGTTGCTTTGAAAAAACTTAAAGCCAGGCAAATTGAGGTCAACAGCGGCGCCATAGAGATAGACCGGAAAGCCAGCGGCTGCATTGTACTGGGTCGAGACCAGGACGTCAGCAATGAGGCCGCTGTAGCTAGTGCCTAGAATTTTCTTGCTACTGAATCTTGGATCAAATTCAAAATAGACGGAAGGGTTCGGGCTCGACTGACTCGGTGCACTGGTGTCGATGAAAAGGAAATTATCGCCATACTTCCAGCCATTGACATGTTCAAGAGTCATAATATCCTGGTCATACTCACGGTCGGGGCTGGATTCGGCGACGAAGGGATTGATATAGCCACTGCCTTTGAGGTATTGGAAATTACTGGAACCCCATTCAAAGGCCATAAGGCGACTCTGGAAGCCGATAAAAATGACCAGGCAAGTGAGCAGACTTTGACTAAGTTTCATAAAAATTCCTTTGGCAATGAGAATTCATCGGCAGTGAGAGTTTAAACGCCCCACTTTTCCCGCAAAATTTGAATTTCGGTCTTGCTCTTCGCTAGATACTGCTCAAACTTTTTGAGCATCTCTGGGTGCTTGAGGGTTGAGAGTTTATAGCTGCTTTTGGTATGGGGCAGGCTCTCATCGAAAAGCAGATCAGCTTCTTTCTTGAGGTTGTTGCGCAGAATATAGCGGGCAACGGCAATATTTACGTAAGCACCATCGACGAAGCCCTTCATGGTTTGTTGAAGGAGTCCAGTGATGCTATCGTTTTCTTTGATCTCGACCCGCTTGTTTTTAATGTCATCCATAAAATCCCAAGCAGTAAAACCACGAAATGTGGCGAGCTTTTTCAGCTTGTCCTTGCCTTTGCCGTGCTTCGCAGGGATGACCATGACGCCGTCGGTGTATTCGACGACAGAACCACTATAGACAAGCGGAAGATTTTTTTTCAGGTCCTGG
>JBGSRE010000254.1:0-7675 GCA_041737755.1 Oligoflexus sp. | reverse complement strand
AGTCAGGCTGTGGCGCACTGCTTGTGCCTGCCCTTCGGCTATTGTTTCCTGCTATGCTGTGTCCCTGAAATCAAAAACAGGTATTGACGACACTCTGGATGTTTTCCCCTGCCACGGTATTGGTGGAGCGATGGGAATGCTTTTGACGGGTGTGTTTGCCAAAGATGTTGGTCTTGTCTTCGGCCCCACCAAAACTTTCTTCCTGCATTGTCTGGCGCTTTTGATCGTCGGCGGCTTTTCCTTCTTTGGTTCTTACATCCTCTACAAAATCACCGACTGGATCATTCCTATGCGCGTAAGTAGGGACGAGGAAGCCGAAGGTCTTGATATCAGTCAGCACGGCGAAAGCATGCTCGACGGTGATCAACTCCTCCTGGGTCAGACCGAAGCTGAACTGAAAGCTGGAAAAAAAGGTTTTCCTGTGGTTGGTTTGACGACTGGCCCTGGTTCTCCTGCTTAGTCCCCTTTATGGGGGAACTGAAGAATAAGTTTTGCAGCTCATCAAAGAACCCGCTTAGCCTCTACGGCTAAGCGGGTTCTTTGTTTTGATGGGGTCGGTTAGGCGATGACCTGCATTGCTTGGTGCAGTTTATCAGCCAGGGCTTGGCCCTTGAGCTGCGAGACCAGTGCCAAAGCAAAGGCTAGCGCTGTACCGGGACCTCGACTGGTCGTCAGTTTCTGGTCGATGACGACCGCTCCCTGACTCAACTGGGCCTCGATCAGCTGGTCTTCAAATCCAGGATAGCAGGTGACCTTCCGCCCCTTGAGCATCCCGTGAGCTCCCAACGCAATAGGAGCAGCACAGATTGCCGCGACCATTTTGTTGTGCCCCCACTGGCGTTTTAAAAGAGACGTCACCCGAGGGTCATCGCGCAGGGTGTTTGCCCCGGGTTGTCCCCCGGGCAGCACCACGAGATCCCAATCCATGCCCTGCTCCGCTTCTAAAAGTCCATCGGCATGAATATCGATTCCATGGGCACCCTTGACGAGCAGATCCTTTAAAGCCAAAGTTCGGACGTGAATATCAGCTCGTCTCAGGACATCGATCACTGTGACGGCTTCAATTTCTTCAAAACCGTCAGCCAAGAGAACTGCAACGTGGGCCATAAAATCCTCCTTCGGTGAAGTCAGGACTATTTCTTCTTTTCTTCTTTCTTTTCTGCGGCAGCCGTGGATGGGCCCGCTTTTTCGATTTCCAAAACGCCAACCATCAATGCAAAATGCCCCGGGAAGGAGCAGAAATACTGGTATTTCTCGCCGGCCTTCACTCTGCCTTTTGGGATCACGGTGCTGCTTTCGCCGCCGCCGCCTACCAATTTCGTATAAGCGAGCACTTCGCCACTGACTTTCAATGCTTCGCTATTGGCATCGATCTTCACAGGGTCGGCGCCTGATGCAGTGTAACGAGGCTGAATCGTGGAAAGTTTGCCGTTATCAACGACGACCACATTGTGACCCATGGCGGCGACGGGCAGTTTACCGATATGCTTAAAATTGATTTTAATCTCAGCCTTGGCACATTCAGCGGGCAGTTTTATCTCTTTCTTATCAAATTGCATCTGATCATTGCCGGTGAGGGTGATGGTACAGTCCACAGCGTAAGCAGCGTGACTACTCAATCCAACAAGGGCAAGAGCTAACAGGGACTTCTTCATCATTAGGATTTCCTTTCAAAGAACATCTATGATGTCGTAGGCAGCATTCTTACGACTTCACCTGGCATATCCCCTACCGACCACTCTGGCAAGAGAGTATGGATGACGGGGATTGAATTTTTATGTAAGAGCTGCTTTTCCAAACCCTGGAGACAGCTTTGCTGGCCTAACAAAGTTTTCGCCCAGCCAGGCGATAGACTCCGTTCACCAGCCTCTAGAAAAAAATCAGCGAATTGCATAAGATGGTCGACACCAAGGGCCAAAGGCACACCCTTGCACGCAGAGGAGCAGAGCATTGGACGTGAAACGCTATCGCCATGATATTCAAATCCGATTCAACGATATCGATGGACTAGGACATATTAATAATGCCGTCTATCACTCTTATATTGAGATCTGCCGTACAAGGTGGCTGGATGATGCGTTGGGCAGCAAGGTCTTTGCAACGGGCGAACGGGTTCCGATCATTCTAGCTCGAACTGAAATGGATTATGTGAGGCAGGGATATCTGCAGGATCATCTGTATGTCGAGGCCTATATCTCCCATATCGGCGAAAAAAGTTTTCATCAAAACTATGAGGTTAAAAACCAAGATCACACTCTTGCAGTCGCCAAAGCTGTGTTGGTATGGTTTGATTTTGAATTGAATCGGAGTATCCGTATTCCAGACCAAATGAAAAATTTGATGCAGGAGTATCGATCGGTAACTTGATGAGAAGAGGCAGAGGAGCGAGCTTAAATACCGCGTAAAGTCGAGCCAAATTCATAGCCACGATGAAAATTTTCGATGAGCTGCTCTTGGCTTTGGATAAGGGGGTTGCCGAGTGGTCTTGGCAAAACGATCCTTCTCGTCCAGAGCTGCCGATCGAACTGATCCTTGACGGCAAAGCCATAATTGATGAGCCAGCGCTCCCGAGTTTCCATCGGCGAGTGGAAGTTGTTCTTTAAAAATCCACTATCGATTGCACCTTCAAAATGGGGAACAAAATTGGTAAGAAAAGGAATCGACGATGATTTGAGGATGGTTTTAAAGACTCTTTCCTGATCGTAATGCAGCACGTCTTCAGCAATGAACTGCATATTCTTCGCCTGGATATAGCCGACAAAGAAATGTTTCAGTCCATTGCTTTTTAACACGGAGTTATCCACCATGAAGGGGAGCGAGAAGCTACTAATGAAGTCGCCTTTCATGTCGTAAGGAGGCAAAAAGCGACGAATCGGTTTGCTTTTCAGATACTCACCGCTCGTGCGAAACCAGTCGATAGCTTTGTCAAAATCAGCATCACTATAGGTCAGATAACCCGCATGATTGCCTGAAGAAACAGCGCTGATGATATCAGGTATGAGCTTACGATCACGCAAAGCAAATAGGAATCCAGTCAGGGTAACTCCCCATAGCCCGCCGCCTGGCAGAGAAAATTCCAACATGCTTGGACCTCGTGCTTGAATGGCCACTTACTGTCTCTTTTTACATTCTAACATGAGGAGCGTGCTTGAAGCTGTTGTGCGCTGAATTTTCCTAGGCGATTATTGCCAGGCCCGGGCGGGACCTGGCGGATAGAAAAGGCCAGTCTTAGTAACGGATTAAACTGTAAACAGGGTACGGGGAAAGCTTTTCCCGACCGTTAAGAAAGCTCAGCTCGATCACGAAAGCACAGCCGACAATGATGCCGCCACATTTTTTTATGAGCTCAATTGCAGCATTTGCGGTGCCACCGGTCGCCAAAAGATCGTCGATCAAAAGCACCCGTTGTCCCGGCCGAATCGCATCCTGATGAATTTCCAGTGAATCCGTTCCGTATTCAAGATCATAGCTTTGCTTGAAAGAAGCTGCAGGCAATTTGCCAGGCTTTCTGATCGGAATGAACCCTTTGTTCATCAAAAGTGCTACACCCACGCCGAACAAAAATCCGCGGCTTTCAGCCCCGACCACCAAATCGACTTCGTCTTCCTTGTACTGGTTGGCGATAGCCCGATAGGTGTATTGCAAGGCATTGGGATCCCTCAGCAAAGGCGTGATGTCTTTGAAAGCGATCCCGGGCTTAGGAAAGTCAGGTATATTGCGGATGTAATCATCCAAACGCATGGTCATTCCTCAAATATTCGGGGTATCAGAGTTTCTTTTTGCCTTCGAGACTTGCTGCCAACAGATCGCCAAAGCTGCCTCGAGGGGTTTTGGCGGTTTCTTTTTTAGCTTTGTCCTCTTGCGTTTGCATGTACTCATGATAGGCCTGAATATCGTCCGAGTCATCCTTGATTTCGGGTAGTGATAAAAGCATTTTTCGTTCTGCGACGTTCACTTCACGGACCACGACCTCCAATTCCTGAGGAGGGGAAGCTTTCTTTTTGAAAGATTCGCCATAGGCTTTCTTCAAAATTTCGGTTGGGACGAGACCGGTGACACCGGGCACAAGCTGGACGAAGGCGCCGAAGCCCTTCAAGCTCTCAACCACACCTTTGACGACGGTTCCGGCCGCGAATCGCTCATGAATCGAAGCCCAGGGATCGGCTTCAATGTTCTTGAGGCTCAAAGATAGCTTCTGCGTGCCTGTCTGAATATCAACCACGCGGACATCGACCTTGTCGCCGACTTTCAAGATTTCGTTAGGATGATGAATACGCTTTTCCCAGGACATTTCTGAAATATGGACCAAACCTTCGACACCTGGTTCGAGACTGACGAAAGCACCGAATGTTTCCAAGCGGGTGACAGTTCCTGAATAGGATTTGCCGGCTTCGTAGCGGCTGCTGATGGTGGCCCAAGGATCTTCCTGAATAGCTTTCATACTCACACTGATGCGACGCTTGCCGTCGGCTGTCATCTCGATCTTTTGCAGCTTAACGCGGATCTTGTCGCCCTTTTGCAAAAAGTCAGAAGCCCGATTGACGCGGGCATAGCTCATCTCAGAGACGTGCAAGAAGCCATCGAATCCACCGAGATCGACGAAAGCACCATAGTCACGCAGGTCGGTAACCACACCGTCCAGAATGATCTCCTGATCTTTACGTTCTTCGAGCTCAGCTATTTTGAGTTCCGCTTCCTTACGCAAAAGTTTGGCGCGGGAGACGACGATATTACGGCCGCCTTCTTCGATCTTCTCGATCAGGAAGTTGAAGTCACGACCCATGAATTCGACTTTATTCGTGACAAAACGGGTATCGATTTGCGATACCGGGCAAAAACTGCGTTTACCCATGATCGTCACTTCAAAGCCGCCCTTGTTTTCGCCGGTGACTTTACCAAGCACAGGCAATTGCATTTGGAGGGCAATGCGAAGATCATCGATCGAATGCTTGGAGGCACTTAAGCGCAGACTCAAATGAATTTCATCAGCCGTATTGGATACGACATAGGCGGTGATGCGATCGCCAACTTGATACTGCTGCTCACCCTTGTCATTGAAAAGCTGATTTTTATCCATGACGCCGGTATGCTGAGCATCCAGCTCGATCAGGACGTTGTCGGAAGTCGCGCTGATCACAGAGATCACACCGCTCACCTGCGAGCCACGGCGAACTTCGACGTCGGGAACGGCTTCCTGATTCAAAAGTTCCGCAAACGAAAGCTCTTCTACTGGCTTTTTGCCAGCCATTTGAGCTTCGGCATCCTGATCGATTTCGTCTTCCCATTTAATTTCTTGGTAACGCATGAATTCAACTTTTGTAAACTCTCGATAAATAAGCGCTGTACGGCGCTGGAGTCTACCCTGTTTCAAAGGCCGGGGACATAGCTTTTTCAAGCGTTTGACTGGGTAAAAAAGCGAGAAATTACCGATGGCACTGGCCAAATTGCCTTAAATATGTCAATTATATTGAGATACCCTGACATCGTGAATGGAGAAGTGCCTATGGCCTGCCAGACTCTGGTTGAAACCCTGGAAGCTGTCGATGGACTTGAACTCTACTCTGAAGTGCATAAATGCCCGGAGCCCAAGGGCGCCATCATTGCTGTTCACGACTATGGGGAACACAGTGGCGTCTACCGTGAGCTCTACAGTCGTCTCTGCCAGGAGGGCTATACGGTTTATGCCACCGATCTGCGTGGCCATGGCAAGTCGCCGGGCGAAAGAGGTCTGATCACACGATTCGATGATTATCTTGAAGACCTGGATCTGCTTGTAGCCCGCATCAAAGATCGCGAGGAAGGCCTGCCGGTGTTTCTTTTAGGTCAGGGACTCGGAGCTCTAATCGCTGCCTGTTTTGCTTTTTCGCGCCGGCCGAATATGAAGGGTTTGATTCTCTGCGGCATGGTCATGGATCTGCCGATGACCTCGATGGATCGCCTGATCGCCCGCTATGCTGGTTTGCTATTTGCCCGTTCACATGCTTCGCAGCAGCTGCGGGATGCTTTGCTGAAACCAGCATTGCAAGAGGATACGCTAGCGTTTCGCGGCGCGATAAGGGCCCCGACCGTACGGGAACTTTTGGGTGCTTGTCAGGCTGTTCAAGCCAATGATGCTCAGTTGTCTTTCGCCATCCTATTGATTCATGCGGAAGGCGCTGTGACGAGCCAGGCTGCAAAATTAGAAATCTGGTTGGAGCGGATTATGGCCGTGGATAAGGCAGTCCTTCGCTATGAAGGCCAGGACCAAAATGTGCTGCTGCACAAGGAGCGCGATCAGGTTTTGGGCGATATTTTGGAATGGTGCGACCTGCATCGCTCGGATCAACGGCAAGCAGTTGATGAGGATGAGGAATGGGATGAACTCGAAAACGATGCGCTGTAAAGTTGTTCTGTCAGCGTAGTTTGAGTCGCTGATCTCGCAGACGCTTCATGTTCTCACAGCCGACCGAATGTTTTTCCAAACAAGCTCTGGCATAAAAATCCAGGGCCTCGTCCCATTGCTGCTGCTTTTCCAATTGAAAGCCTAGATTATTACAGCTTTTGCTTAAGCCACCTTCACAGGCGATTTTATAGAATTGCCTTGCGTTGCTAGGATTGCCAAGGCGTTCTTCCTGCCAGCCAAACTTATGACAGCCTTCTACATGACCGAACTGGCAGGCAACCAGATAGTACTCCTTAGCTTCAGCTAAATTGCCCTGCGCCATCATCTGCCGACCTCTTTGAAAGAGAGCGGCCGCCTTGCCTCGCGGAGCTGTGCCAGAGGCAAGTTTATCGGCAGGATCTTTCTTGATTCGATTCAAGGCGTCCTGCTTCACTTTTTGGAGATCCTGAGCTTCTTCATCGCTGAGTGGGATAAGATTATCTTCCAACTCTCCCGATTCGAGAATGGTATCGGGGAGAGTTTTCGCGCGCATTTCTTTTTTTCCTGCGGCCGCCTCATTCGAGGCCGTGGTCGTGCTTGATTCGGTTAAGGGCGGCTCACTGCGTGGCGGCATCAGCACGCCTTTGCGCTTTTCACAGGCACTGATCATCAAACTCAAAACGATTCCACCGATCCATAGACGGTTCATGGACAACTCCTTCCAGCCAGGCAAGAGAGGGCTAGGTGGACTATCGGTGGACACCCAAAAAACTTGAGGAGTCCACCAGTTAATGACGGATGAACGGCCGCTGACTGAGTCCTTTCCGCTTCTTGGCAGCCTTCCCTGCATCTGGTAACGTCGCGATCAAGTTCCTCGATAACTGCGCTCAAAGAGGGGGTCATTATGCATTCTGATCGAAAATACCAAATTGGATTCGGCAATCATTTTGCCACGGAAGCTTTGCCCAATGCCCTGCCCCAGGGCCAGAATTCACCGCAGCGGCCGCCATACGGACTGATAGCTGAACTGCTGTCGGGAACCGCCTTTACCGTCAAGCGTGCTGAGAATCAGCGCTCTTGGTTCTATCGAATTCGCCCATCGGTTTTGCACGGCGCTTTTACCAAAGTCAGCCACGATCTTTTGAAAACAGGCGCCATCCGTGAGGTCGTCACGCCTGCGGCTCAGTTGCGTTGGAATCCACTGCCGATTCCTGAAGCCAAGCAGGATTTCGTTCAGGGCCTCGTAACGATCGCAGCGAATGGTGATGCGGATGCCGGCCAAGGCAATGCGGTGCATCTCTATGCCTGCAATCA
>JBGSRE010000241.1:0-3451 GCA_041737755.1 Oligoflexus sp. | reverse complement strand
CTATTGGAAATTGTACCAATCCATCTTTGTCAAGTTCTGCCTGTGACAGCGGTTTATCTGTCGCTCCGAAATCAACAGTCTTGATTTTAATTTGTTTAATTCCACCACCAGAACCGATCGACTGGTAGTTGACTTTGTGGCCCGATTGCTTGCGAAATGATTCCGCCCATTTTGATAGAATGGGATAGACAAACGATGATCCTGCGCCGGTGATATCGGCAGCGTAAACTTTGACAAAAGATCCAAAGGCCATGCAGAATAGTAGAGCCACATGCGGGATTTTGTTTAGCCCTATACACATAATTTCTCCTCAGTTCCTGGTTGTGGGTGTTGCGTGATTTGGAATGAAAAGAGATGCCGGTAGAAAGCGTACTTTCGTTGCTTATTCATTCCCACAATTTCATGAAGAGCTGATAAAGGAACTCATGGATATCATAGCTCGACGGTTTTCTTACCCATCATGAGCCGCGCTTGCGGATGCTTGGGTTGGAGCCTGGCGCCCCGTTGAGACACCAGGGATCTATGCAGCTTACTTCAAGACACCGATCAAAAGCTTTTTGATTTGGAGCTGAGCCTTGCGGCTGTGGGCTTTACCCTTTCCCGCCTTGTCTTTCCAGGCTGATGAAGAATCTTTCCCGCAATGGGAACTCAGATCGTACTTGTACTGCTTTTGATGGTCCTTCAAGCTCGATGTAATATCATACACGACACCTTCTACCGCTATCCAACAGGACGAGGCGCTACTATGCTCAGCCAGTTGTTCAAGACTAATACTTTCAGCAGCCACAGATTTGACTGTCAGCAAAGGCGACAAGGCGCAGATTGCTAGCGTAATGGTCCGAGACCACTTTATTATTCTCATCGAAACATCTCCTCTGTAGCTATGTGATCCTTGCGAACGCCCCGCTCGATCAAATGTTTGCGCACCATTTTCATGAAGGGCGGCGGTCCACAGACTAGGTAGCGTGGTTTATCAAGATCACGCGCCATATTATCAACATGATCGAGATCTGGCAATTTTCCTGGCAGCGTGACAATGCTCCTGCCTTGAATATCTGAGTGATTGGTATTTTCCTGCTGGATCAATTGTTCCAAATGAGCTTCCTCGGGCTGGCTGACGAAATGGATCACTCGCACTTGCCCGAAGTTTTTCATGGTTAGGCAATGGAGATAACCCAAAAACGGAGCTATGCCGACTCCCCCGGCGATCCATACCTGTGATTGAGCATCGGTCGCTGAGAACTCATGAAAGGGTCCCCAAATTTTAACTCTTGTCCCGTCAGTCAGCGTCGAAACTAATTGGGTATCGTGGCCTAAGGCTTTGACGATGAGGCGAAGATAAGGCTCAGTACGACACGAAGCGACGGAAAAGGGGTGCCACTGCCGACTCATCTCTCCGCTTTGAAACTGAACAAGCACGATTTGCCCAGATTTATAGGCGATTGGGGTTCTTGCTGCCAGTTGTTCTAAGGATAGTTCCCAAAGGTTGCAATCCATACTTCGTATGGCAGCCACCTTAAAGAGTGCGTGATGAGGATTCCAAAACTTGGCTATGGCTAGGAAGACCAAACTCCCAACTCCTAAAAGCGCGCTGATGGATACGATTGTTTCATGCAGTGGTTCCGGGGTTACAAACAGGACAGCATGAACCAAGGCAGACACAAACGACAGTGCGAACAGCATATGGAAGCCAAACCAAATGCGATGGGACAATCGTAGCAAGGCCAAAGCGACAAAGCCTATGGCGAGCGTGAGCATCGCTATCCATGCGCTGGCTAGGCCGGGATCGGTAAGATCAATGAGAATATTGAAGTTGCTTGGCCAGCCGGGCAAGAGTTCGCTACCCACGTGGAGTATGATCAAGAGTGCTGCCAACAAACCTATTTTATGGTGAATACGAAATTGACTGGTATATCCACCCAGATATTTCGCCAACAACGGCAGGCGCAAAACACCCAGCAGACTAAGCGCGAAAACCAACAATCCTGATAGGGCAAAAAACTTTGACATAAACTTCCTCCTCTCGGGAGCTCGGATTCTTTGCGCAGCGTAGAATGCTATTCGAGTTTGATCTGCCCAAGCCATTGAATAAACTGTGGCATGGGCAAAGCGCCTGATATCCGCTGCAGCTCTCGTCATTTATCGAATACCACAAGAATGGGTATAGCCCTTTCACCATAAGTCTGCGAGGCTTCCGGATACTTTTCCGTATCGACCTTGGCAAAGAGGAAGGATTGATTCTTCTGCTGAGCGACTTTGGCAAAGGTTGCTGCAAAACCGACACAAGGACCACACCAAGGCGCCCAAAAATCAACCACGACCGGTCGGTCTGCCGCTTGAATGAGCATCTTGAGCGCGCCGGGATTTTGTTCCACCAATGCCCCATGCACTGGCAGAGGAGATTTGCACGAACCGCATTGAGGATGTTGATTGATTTTCTCCAGAGGCACTCGATTGACGGCCAAGCAATGAAGACAAGCGACCAAGGTTCGTTCCATACAGTCTCCATACCACAAATTTCGACTCACCTTTACTAGGATAAGTCCGAACTAGGGTTTTTCAAGACCTAGCAGGCGACGAAAAGTATTTTTGATTGCTTCCCAGTTCCGGAATTTTCTCTCGTGCAAGTTCTTAGCAGTTCACCTATTGTCATCAGCAGTAACTGGCGGACTCAAAAATCTTGCAATGCCCTTTGAAAGGAAGCGATTATGCAAATCAATTTCAAGAGAGTATTGACCGGGGATATCAATTCCATGGTTGAACGCGTCACAGAGGTGCTCAAAACCTTTGGCTTTGGTGTTCTCACCCGCATAGACATGCACGATAAAATTGAAAGCAGCTTAGGCAAAAAAATTCCCAAAACCATCATTTTGGGCGCCTGCAATCCAACTCTCGCTTATGAAGCGATAGAGGCCAATACCGATGTAGCCAGTCTTCTTCCCTGCAATGTGGTTATTCGTGAGACGAAGAATCAAAGTCTATCGGTAGAATTTGTTAAACCATCGATGCTTATGCGAATAGTTGGCGATCCGAAATTGGAAGAGTTGGCGCTCAAAGCTGACGATATTCTGCTGAAAGCGCTTCAGCAGTTATAGAATCCAACGAGCTTGGGCTTGCTCTATTGCAAAAGACATTCTTTTAACGCTTTTTTGGCCCGATGCAGTAAAACCGAGACGTTATCGGTCGATAGATCGAGCATGCTTGCGACTTCCTCGCCGCGCTTTTCCTCAAGCAGACGCAGGCGTATAACGTGCGATTGTACTTCCTTGAGTTTGCTCATGCAGCCCAGCAATGCTACATGCTCTTCAGCTTGCTGGACCATATCTTCGGCGCTGTGGTCATTGTCGATCAACTGCGACAGAGTTTCGGGACTCGTGTCATGTTCTTTTTTTAGATAGTGTCGACGACGTCGATTGCGAGCGGCATTGCGGACAAGAATGACGAGAAACTT
>JBGSRE010000196.1:0-6174 GCA_041737755.1 Oligoflexus sp. | reverse complement strand
CGGTATTAAGCGACTGCACCAAAGGCAACACGGACCAGGATAGCGCACTGCTGCTCGAGACTTATTTGCCACTATCGTTCCAAGGACTTATTCAACGAGAATTACCGGCCCAGCATCTTAAGGCGAAGCAAGAGCGGCAGCTATTTAAAGATTATCAGGAACGTCGATACAGAAAGCTCTTTCCAGGAGCTCAACGAATTTTTGCCATGGATCATCAGAGACTCGCCGAAGAAACCCAAGCCGCCGCCCAGTTGAAAATTTTGTTTCGAGAAATGGGTTTGGATTTTAAGGATCTGAGCTTGAGTCAGGGTGCCAATCCCTATCTTTTATCTGTTCCCAGCAATAATGAGGCGGATTTCGCGACTGATCTTATGCTGATCGCCCCGGCTCTCCAGGCTGAACTTCAACCAGTTATTCACCGTATGGATGACTCCGGTTACGGTTGGCTCCGTTTCGATTGCCAAAGCCTTAAGAACAAGAGCCAATCATTATTGGAGCCTATCCAACCTTTAGCTACTCCTGTTCGTGCATCTTCGGCTCCCACAGTCTTTGGTGAATGCATCCGCTGTCATGTCCTCAAACCGGAAAGTAGCGGAGCGCCTTTCATACCCTTTGATCAAAGTACGGAACTCAGAAGCTATCTTCTGGGCGAGGATCAAGCGGGCATGAAGAAGATTCGTCAGCGTCTCGAAAGCAGCGGGCCGGGCCAGATGCCACCGGACAGAAAGCTCAGCGTTGGGGAGAAGGCTGACTTCCTGCTTAACCTTCAGACGATCCAGGAAGATCCCCAGCAATAGCAACGATCAGACGCCGCTGGCGAAGAACACTGACTCAGGCGGTGCAAAACGAGCGAACGAGCAAATATTGAGGCCGTTTGAAGCCATAAAGCAGCCCCGCAAAGCGGAGCTTGCCAAAGTCCATGGATTAATCTTTAGGAAAGTTCTCGGCGAAGCCTTCGAAAACATCTTTCAGAACCTGACGCGTATCGGGAGCCTCTGGTGTCGGATAGAGGGTTTCATCATTTTTACCTTGGATCGCATTGACCATAGACAGGACATTGCCCACCGCGTTCACATTATAGTTTTGCGAGACATCCTTGGTTTTCGAAACCTGGCCGGAGAATGCCACTTCCTTTTTTAGCAAATCATAAATATGCATCGAGGCGAGCACTGTCCGACGGTTGGTCTTGGTGATCGATTCAGGAGTTTTGCTCACCTTACCCTTCTCGTCTTTGGACTCACTCGCGGCCTGTCGGCTTTCGCCTTTTTCAGTGGTGTTGGACTCGATCTTGGCCAAGGCGATAAAGCGAACGCTAGGCAATTTGCCGGCGATTTCACCCAAGGTCCCGGCATCGAGTCCCGATTTGGAATATTTTTCCAGAGTTGCGTTATAGGCCTCATCACCCAAAGCCTGAATGATAGTTTCAACCGGCTTCACACTTACATATTTGCGCTCATCTTTGATTTCGCTCAGGAGCAGAGCACTATAAAGATTGGAGTCATCCCGATTGTAGGCAGCTTTGGTATCGACCACACCAGCCGTCACCAAGGCATTTGATTTCAGAACGCTGGTTTGAAAGCTGTCGCTGACATAAAGGCCGTCGACTTTGGTAGCACAGGCTGTGGTGAAGAGAAAGAGGGATGCAAAGAGAGAGAGCTGCGTCTTAAGCATGGTCATTCCTTATGTTGACAGAGGTCCGCTGATGTTCAGCGGCATAAAAAAACCGCGAGGACTATGAGACACGGGAGATCATCAGAGATTGCAGAGTGCCGCTATTTCTTTCCAAGATGCCGTGTGCGCCCCGCCACGATTGACCTCTCGCTCCAGCGAAAAGCAGGGCCATTTCTCGACTCAAGAAAATCAGCTAATCATATGTATTAATTATCTAATATAGCAGCAACACAGGACGACTGCCAAAGCTTTTTTTGAGGCCTATCGGCGTTTTCTCTGGGTTTGCACCTGCCCATTCTGTTAATCTCTGGATCCGAACCATTCCCTAAAAGGAAGACGAATGAAAATCCAGTACACACTGCTTATCTGTGGCTTGTTATCGGCCTGTACTTCAGCCAGCCAGGCGCCTGAAACCAAAGCGGCAAGCGAAGTCAAGCCTGCTATCACCGCCGTGAGTTTGCCCAAGACCCTGGAAGAAGCCGTCGCCAGTCCCTTCCGCTCCCCACTCAATCTTCCCCGCGACGTCTATCGTCACCCGGTCGAGACGCTTAATTTTTTTGGCATCAAACCGACCATGACTGTGGTTGAAATTTCACCCGGCGGCGGCTGGTACGCAGAAATTTTGGCGCCATATCTCAGCCCCCAGGGCAAATACATCGCGGCCCTCGCCCCCCCAGAAAAGGGCGGCTACGCAAAAACGAATTTTGATAAATTTTCTGGCTGGGTCAAAAGCCATCCGGCACTGGTCGTCCAGTTCGGGCAGTTCAGTCCACCCGACCTGCTGACTATAACAGCAGCTGGCAGCGCAGATATGGTGCTGACCTTCCGTAACGTTCACAACTGGATTGGCAGCGGATCGGAAGAAAAAGCTTTTCAAGCCTTTTATGCTGCCCTTAAGCCAGGCGGAATTCTCGGCGTTGTGGAGCATCGCGCTGATAAAAAAGCTAAAACCGATCCCAAAGCGGAGAGCGGTTATGTGAAAGAAAGCGAAGTGATTCGCATGGCTACCAAGGCTGGTTTTAAACTCGAAGCGAAGTCGGAAATCAATGCCAATCCCAAAGATACCAAAAACCATCCCAAAGGCGTGTGGACCTTGCCACCCAGTTTAGCTTTGAAGGATCAGGATCGGGCTAAGTATGTGGCTATCGGGGAAAGTGATCGGATGACTCTGCGCTTTGTTAAACCAAAAAAATAACCGCTACGGATAAGCCTGCGATCGAGTAAGAAGTAAACTTGGCTATTCTTTCGAAGGCCAGGTTTTGATGTTTTACTGGGCTTTAAAGGTCTTGGACAAGTCGCTCGTTTGATCCCGGGTGCCAAAGTTCAAGGACTTGACGCCCAGCGTTTTTCCCGTCGCATCTTTGGATACGAGGGTATACATCTCTCCCGCTTTCACTGTCACAGTGCCTTTGGATTCATAGAAATTCTTGGCTGAATTAGCAGCCACGGGAGTGCCCGCAGCATTTTTTGTGAAGTCCACAGCCCCAGAAATGCCCGCGCAACTGGTGACTTTGCCAGCGCAGAACGAAACACTAGTGGCACCGAAGGATGAGGCGATCAGCGTCAGGGAACCGCCACCATTGTCAGTGTCGACGCGGACCTTAAGACCCTGATCTTGGTCGACACAGGCATCGCCTTCCAGCGCCGTGGCCCCAATCAAACGATGCTTGCCGAAGGCCTTGTTGATGGCACAGTAAGAAGGAGACCGTGTCGCCGGATTATTATCGTTGTCATCCAGCCGGATGACAGTCGCGAAGGAATCAATATAGCGATCCGTCGTTAAAAGATGTTTGAAAAAGAAATTACCGACTCGACTGGTTCCCTCTTCCGCTCCATAGAGAGCCACGAGATTCTGCCGAAGATCCCAGAAAGCACCACCAATGATTTGGCCAGCCGAATGGACTTGAGCTTCCGCCGCATTAGCAGGTGGATGAACGCGATTATTATTTACGGTCCGGACCATGCTCGTGGCGTCATTGAGAAAGAAACCGCGGCCGACGATGGGATCACCCGTTGCCAGAGTCGCATTGATATCGCCGATTCCTTCGGAAAACGCGCTGTCGGTAATCCCAGGCTGAATTCCAACCTGATCATCCAAAGCATGGCCCCATTCGTGGTACATGACGTCTTTGATCAGCGCAGTATTCGCGCAGGTGACATTGCCCAAGGTTCCCTGAGCAAAGAAGTTCAAAGAATTGCCGTTATAGAAAGCATTGCAGTATTCGCTGCCTTGGGGTCCGATCAGGTTCACGCGAGTTAAAATTCCGCTAGTCAAAAGTGGCAGCTGCTGCGGCGTGAGAAATCGACTCACCCAGTTCACCACCTCATTTACCGCCGCAAAAGCGTTGACTGAAGCCGCATCGATCGGCGCTGTGCCAGTCACCTTGGTTTTGCCTGAGGCTGCAAACGTTAACGGAAAGGAATAGGGCACGGTGTTGGCCTGGTTGCCGGTAAGGTTGATCACAGCGCCCCGGGCACTGGCCAGGGTAATGGTGGCCTGGGTAGCTGCCGTATCGATGACGCCATTAGCATCCGTGCTCGCCTGGTCGACCCGTGCGCCCGCCAGCGGTGCGACCACGAGTTCTCGCGTTACATAGCTATTTTTAAAGGTCTCTAAGGTGATTTCTTGTTTCACATGATAGTGAGAGGAGTTGGCGGCAAGGATCGATTGACTTTCGTCATCAAGGATCAAATGAAAATCTTCTTCCTGCTTGGTATCTGCCAAAACCCATTCCGTTGCGTAGCGGAATTCGTAAAGTCCCTCCGCACTCAATTGCGGGTAGATGAGCAATTTTTGACTTTCCACGACCAAGGAAGGAATGCCCGTGATGTCGATCACAGACTGGGCGCTGATCGGCAGCGGTGCTTCGGTTTTGATCGAGATAGGACCGTAGCTATTGTTAAGCACTTCACGCAGACGGAAACCGTCTGGGGATTGGGCAAAAATCAATTGTATGAAGGCCCCTTTCACTTCCCGACCCTGGTATTGCCTTTGAAAGGTGACATAAGTTTGATCGCTATTGGGAGCGAACAGAGTATTGGAGAAACTGCTGAGTTCGGCCGCGCTCAAACCCAATTCAGCTTTCCGCTGAGCGATATAGTTACGGCTCCATTCTACCAGCGATTGATCGGGAGCGATAAGGCTCTGCCGACTGGTATCAAAGCTCACCCAACTCCATACATCCGAAGCAGGATCGACTTCAATACTGACCACAGCTTCGGCATCACCCGTTAAATTGAGACTGCTTCCCGCCCGCGGAAGGGCCGGACGATTGGTTCCAGCACCGAGACGCAAGAAACTTTTAAAGTCCTCGCTGCCGCGGACATGAGCTTCCATTTTCGAATTTTTTAGTTCGGAACAGCCGAGGGCTAGGAGCGTGACGAGCAGACCGCATGCAACATGTAAATTTTTCACCCTGATTCCCCTGTGTGCTGGTGCCCATATTGATGAAAACAAGACCAAAAGAACCAACAGGCCAGTTCAATTCACTTCGCTGATGTTCCATTCACAGCTGCCTTCATTCACCGTTCCAGGCCAAGGGGAAGGGAGAATCAGACAGTCATCGACCACCACGTTATTGGCACCGCTTTTGAGCAGGGCTGTATTGGATTTTTTGGCGATAAAGCGCAGGGTCTGGCCCTGATAGATTTCTACCGTCATAACCCCACCTGCTCCCGCCGGAAGATTGGCGAGACTCAGCGTGGATTGGGGACCGCTGGGGCTAAAATCCTGAGTGGCGGTCTGGCCACCGTAGCTTATTTTGGCCGTAAAGCTTCCGCCGAGCGCGGCCAGCTTGGTATTGGAAACGATCAGCGACACCGGGTTATCCGTCACGGCAACTGGCTTCTGATCACCCGCGGCAGTCCCTGCTTGAGCACTTGGAGAGGTCTGCTGTCTGGTACTACCACTGGGTTTGTATTGGGTGCAGGATTGCATGAAAAAAAGGCCGATCCCTATTGATAAGTGCCCTATCAGAATGCGACGCATGAAAGAATCCTCCAATGGACACGTTCGAAACCCAGGACACAAAGCTTCCGTAGCGTTAATATCGGCGAAACTGCAAAAAACTTGAGAGAGCTTGGATGCCTATGGTTTTCCTCAGCCATTTTGCCTAGATAGACAGGGCGGGGGACTTGCCTTTTCATCAAAGTGCCAGCATATTGGGGGTTCTTTACAGGCCCTGTGCTGGATCGATTCTGTATCACGAAAGGACGACCGTTATGGCGAACGCCCGCAGCAATACCCCTCCCCCTCACAACGAAGCCGTTTTGAGCTATGCTCCTGGGACAAGCGAACGTTCCGCTTTGGTCACCGAACTGCAACAACAGGCGCAAACCGAGCAGAAGATACCTCTGGTGATCGGCTCGGATAAAATCTTTGCTAGCCACTCGAGTCAGGCTGTCCACATTGATGATAAAAGTTCCATCGTCGGTCATGAGCGGAATCTCACCAAAATAGACTTCCTGCTCTTTAACGTCACGAATGGACTTAACATTCGTTTC
>JBGSRE010000177.1:0-2984 GCA_041737755.1 Oligoflexus sp. | reverse complement strand
AATCTCTACAGCAACAATCGTAATATCATCGCTCAATGTACCTTGCCTCGCTTCAAACTCAGCCTTGATGGAAGCGACAATACTTTCGGCATGAGGGTCGTGGGCAATCAGTTTCGAAAATCTTTTCTGCGAAATATGATTTTGATGCTTGGTCAAACATTCAAATACACCATCTGTGTACAAAGTGATGGTATCGCCGACTCTGACCTTCAATTGATGAACCTCAAATTCAGGATGGCTTCCCAATCCAAGTAAACTACCGCGAGAGACAAGAAAACGGTTCGACTCGGCTGTGACGAAGGGATGAGGATGACCGGCATTCAGATAATAGGCCTGCATGTCCTGCAGATCGATACATATCATGATCATTGACATGAGCCGGCCTTCTTTCGATCCCGTCTCCGTCACAAATCGATTGGCTTTATCAGCCAAAGTCAGCAGCACCTCGCCGGGGTCAAGCACTTGTTCTTGCCCAAAGGAATAAAGACTGGATCGAATGCAGCCGCTGACTGCCGAGCTCAGCAGAGTGGACGAAAATCCATGCCCCGTGACATCACCAACGAAGAGAAACATATAGCGGCCCGATGCGAGAGTTACTCCATCGTACCAATCACCACCAATATGTTCGGCTGGAAGAAAGAATCTAGCGACGTTCAGGCAAGGGCTGGGCTGTGACGGGCCCAAAAGAGCTTCCTGGAATTTTATGGCAGCTTCAATATTGGCCATAACTTTGGCCTCGGAAAGTTGCGCCTCGACTTTTTCTCGACGCAATCGAGACATATAGCGGGCCAATCCCAGCGATAAGGTGATGGCTTCAAAATCAGCTCCAAGCAGCATAGACCAACGACCTCCCCATTCAGGAGGAATCAGGCCAATGAAATAGAGAATCGACCAGCTATTGCCAAGCAGAAAAAAGCCCCAGGCGCTGAGCATTATATAGGCTTGGGAATGTCGACGGAAAGCCAAGGTTATCGATATGGAAAGAATCCAGGCCACACCGGCTAAATTCGCCACAATACCCAGAATGTTGCCTGCCTGAAGGTTCAAGCAAGTGACAAGGATGTTAAAGGCACACAGATAAAGAATCCATTGGCCATAGCGCTGGCTAGCTGGCAAAGAAGTCTTGAGCTCAAGAAAATATTCCGTGAATTTCACCACAAAGCAAAGGGAAATCATGGCGCCGATCAAAGTTGCTTCGCCATTCGCCCAACTGCTTTCCCAAATGTACATGTAGCAAAGCCCTTGGATGCAGATCTCAAATCCCACAAAACTTACAACATAAAGCGAGTAGTGAAGGTAGGCACGATACCGGACAAAGACAAAGATTATGAAATTATAGAGCGCCATCACAACGAGAATGCCCAGTGTCACACCAAGCATAAGCATTTCCCATACGCGATACTGTTCAAAAGCTTGCGGTTGCCACAGAACAGCACGGACTCCAGGAATATCGTCCGTGTCGTAACGAAGATAGATCATCGACTTACCGGGCTTGATATCCAGGCCAAACACGGGATAACGATGGGCAAAGACTTTGGCCAGTTTAGGCCTATGATCACCAGCAAGCTGATGGTCTATCAGCTTGCCCTCATGAACGACATACACGTCTAAATAATTCGTTGGCGCCCACGGATCTTCGAGCAGGATTTTGATCGTTTCAGTCCCATCATGAACCAATTCAAGTCGAGCCCAATGAGCACCTTTTTGCAAAGGCAAAATAGGATTTGATCGCTGCTGCCACTCAATCGATGGATCAGTGGAAAGAGTCTGGACATCATCCAGTAAGCGGGGAGTCGTATACTGCTCCCAACTCGGAAAGAGAGCCTTGTCGACCGGGATATCCCGCAAGAAATATCGTGCCTCTGCTTGCAGCATAGAAGGACTTAGGCAGAGGCCGATACCGAACAATACCGAAAACATCCCACCCGGTGAATGGAAGAGCGACCAGCAACTGGCTTTTCGTTTTTTTGCAAGAAAGCAAAGTTTCATCAGTTCTTATAACCTATTGCTCAGCATCCCCTGCAGTTTTCTACTAGCCAGCTCTGCCTCTGGAACTTCTCCCTCTCTATCGGTAAGTCTGGATTTTTTTTCAGGGTATTTTTAAGTCTGCCCAAAACATAGCGGCGATCGAAAGTAACCGCCCCCTCACGACGTGGTGGGGGGTATATGAAAGGCCTTTGGACCATCCACTGCAATTCTTCACAAAAAAACTATCGCAGCTTCATCGTCCTGTCGTACTCTTCCCCTATACTGGTCGACATCCATGAATGAATATTTATTGAATAAATCTTACGAGGAGCCTTGCGGATGCGCAGAGTCGTCATCACTGGTCTAGGCCTCGTCGCGCCCAATGGCAATTCAGTCAAGGACTCTTGGGAAGCCACCCTTGCAGGCAAATCGGGAATTGCCAGAATTTCCCTTTTTGACCCGACGCCCCACCGCGTGCAGATCGCGGCTGAAGTGAAAAATCTGGATGTTCGTCATTGCCTTAACGCCGACGAAGACAAGTCGCTTACCCGTTTCGTGCGATTCGCCACCGTGGCTGCTTACGAAGCTTTGCAAGACAGTGGCATTGAGGTCAAGAACAATGCTGATCGCTATGGCTGTATCATTGGAGTGGGCATGGGTTCCATCAATGATATCGCCCGAAATTCCTGGCTTGATGAGCTCGGGCAGCCGATGCTCTCGCCCGATTTCATCCCTTACTCCATGCAGAATATGGCCGCCGGCTTTGTTGCGAATCGATTTGGTTTCCATGGCCCGTGTTTTTGCAAAACCACAGCCTGTGCCAGCGGAACCCATGCTGTGGGAGAAGCCTTCCGTATGGTTCGTGATGGGATGACCGATACCATGCTTGCCGGCGGTGCGGAAGGCGGCATTACGCCACTGGGAATCGCTGCCTTTGGTGCTTTGAAAGCACTCAGCACCCACAACCAGAACCCAGAGGAAGCCTCCCGACCTTTTGATCGTGAACGTGATGGCTT
>JBGSRE010000147.1:0-2211 GCA_041737755.1 Oligoflexus sp. | reverse complement strand
GGAGAGGCGAGGCTATCGTCTGCATATTTTAATGTACCACGGCAGCATGTTCAAAGCCACAGTCCTCCTTGGGACCCATCGGGCAGCCTCTTACCTTTTAGTGAAGCTATAGACCCAAGCAATAAACACCGCCTGAAAAGGCAATCGCACATAGTGCGCCCAAGTCGGAACATCGGGGAAAAGCTCGGGACGAGAGAACATATAGATATTAGCCGGGAACACCGCGATCAAAAGTGCGATCATCGACCACGCCGCCAGAGGTCTGAATTTAGGCCACAGAATAAGGAGTCCCAAGGCCACTTCAATGACACCACTCAAAGCAATCATAAATTCAGGATAGGGAATAGCTGGGGGCATCATCGCCATATAAAAGGCAGGGTTGATGAAATGAGCTATTCCAGCGACGATGAAGAAAACGCTGAGAAGAGCCATAGAAAGTAGTTTTGCAAAGGACTGTTCTCGATCCATCAGAAGCCGAAAAGCCATCGCTTTGAATGGAGTATAAGGCGCATATCGGACCGGCAGATCGACCTTAGAGGTATTGATCAAAACGCTTTTGCGATGACTGAAAGTGAGGAATGAATTCAGACCATGAGCGGCTCCTGAACCACTGGCACCTACACCACCAAAAGGCATTTCAGAATTCAAAAAGTGCATGACAGTGTCATTGATGGCTCCTCCACCAAAAGACAGATTTTCCAGCACTTTTTTCCGCATACTCGAATCTTCGCTAAAGAGATAGAGCGCCAAAGGTTTAGCCTGACTTCTCACTTGCGCGACAACATCTTCATAGCTATCAAACGTCAGAATCGGTAGCAGAGGACCAAAAATCTCTTCCTGCATAATGCTGTGTTCGGGTTTCACGTCGACAAATACGGTCGGTTCGATAAACAGGTTCTCGCGACTCCTACGCCCGCCAAAAGCCAGAGTGCCCTCTTCCATCAGCAAAGCCAGTCGATCAAAATGCCTTGTATTGATAATACGGCCATAAGAATCGGAGCTTTTGGAATCTCCCGTATAGAATTTCTGGAGCTCGCTTTTCAATTGGGCGACCAGTTCTTCACGCTTGGAATGATGGACTAGGATATAGTCGGGCGCAATACAGGTCTGCCCGGCATTGACAAATTTACCAAAAATGATGCGACGAGCGGCGATTTTTAGATCAGCCGTGGCATCGACGATCGCCGGACTTTTGCCACCCAACTCCAAAGTTACCGGAGTTAAAAAACGCGCCGCCGCCTGCGCGACGATTGTTCCAACGGCCGTGCTGCCCGTAAAAAAGATATGATCCCAGGGTTGATCCAGCAATGCCTGGCTCACTTCCACGCCCCCTTCGAAAACAGAGATATAGCGGGGATGGAAGGTTTCATTGACCAGATCAGCAATGACCTGCGATGCATGCGGGCTCAGCTCGGAAGGCTTTAAGACCATACAGTTACCGGCAGCAATAGCACCGACAACAGGGGCCAGCAGCAGTTGCACAGGATAATTCCAAGGACTCAGGATGAGCACTTCACCCAGAGCTTCGCGAATGATTTGACTGCGCGCCGGAGCTAACAAAAGCGGAGTTTTGACCTTCTCAGGTTTCATCCAGTGTTTGAGTTCGGCCAAAGTATGTCGAATTTCATCATAGAGAAATCCCACTTCCGTCATAAACGTTTCGGTGGGGTTTCGGTGCAGATCCTCCTGCAGTGCTGCAATAATGCGAGGCTCGTAGCGCTTGATAGCGGCCCTGAGAGCATGCAATTGCTGAACGCGAAAATCATAGGATCGCGTGGCACCAGAAAAGAAATAATTTTTTTGGAGAATGCGGACTTCACTGAGACTTTGACCGAGACTGTTCAAAGGCTCGGCGGTAAAGCTCATAGCAAAGGACGGCGTGTCTTTCGTTAGAAAGCTAGGTCTGGTCTGCTGAGTTTGCGTTCCTGGCTGCGGTATCAAAGTCATGGGGGCCTCCTGTTGGGATAGGCTTTGGTGTGGTCTATCTATCTGTAAATTAGATTGTGTGCAATTTATTTTTTAAGGACAGGCTTAATATTATGATTTTATTGGAATAAAAATATGAGAAAGGAACGAACAAGGACCCAAGGCAAGGCGCCGCTCAGGGTAAAACACCCAAAAACCCATCAAAGACTTCTTTACCGCCATTTCGAGCCCAAAAAAACACCCTCGAAGCCAAAGGCTCGAGGGTGATTGGACTTGTAAAAAACC
>JBGSRE010000150.1:0-3997 GCA_041737755.1 Oligoflexus sp. | reverse complement strand
GACGCTCTTGCAGCAGGGTGCCCTGCAAGCTGATGAGCGGGTGCCTTATCGGGAAGTGATTCTTGCGGAGCTCCAAGAAAAATGTGAGGAATTGCAAAATCGTCTTGATAGTCGCGAGACGATATATTCCGATGAATTGGAACTCTATCTGGATGTGCTCACAGCCGAATAATGGGACCAAAGGATCTTACGAATCCCGGCCGTCATCCATGGATTTCAGATATTCTTCATCGCCATCATGTTCTGGAGGGGCGGATTCCTTAGCGGGAATTCGATAGGATTCTTCCGCCCAAGCAGCCACATCCATCGTCTTACAGCGCTCACTGCAGAAGGGGCGAAAGGGATTCGTTTGATCATAACGAGCGCCTTTGCTGCAGGTTGGGCAACGGACGAAGCGAGCCGAAGGTTTTTGTTCAGTACTCATGTTGATCCATCTCCTGCCTCATTCGGCAGACTCCTTAATCGTTCTGGCCAAAGCATGCGCGGAAGTTTCGTCGGTTGATCGGCGATTAATTCTGCTAGGCATCGACCTGCCATGAAACCCAATGTCAGTCCCTGACCCATATATCCCGTGGCGAGCAAGATACGTCCTTCGCCAAACATCGGTCCAATTAAAGGCAGCTCATCACATGGTCGACATTCACGCGTTGCATGTCCTCGACCCGTGGGTTCTACCGCCAAATTCGGCCAAAGTCCATTCCAGGCTTCAGCCAAATGCTGGATGATTTTCTTTTCGTAAGTTGATTGCAAAGCTTCAATGCCAGCCATTGGCCGTAAATAACGGGCGCCACCAATGTGCAGGGTATCCTTGGCCGTGATTACACCCCAAATATGGCCGTGCTGCCAGCTGAATACTGTACCCGCCTTCCAAGGAAAGGCCTTACTGTGATCGCGCAGCCTATACTCGCTCCACTGATCAGCATAGGGTACCAAAGCTTCAGCAAGATTCGGCAGCAGAGTGCCAATACTTAAATGTTGGGCGCAAATTAAGAATTCAGTGCGGACTGTTCCCGCTTGATGCTGAATATGGATTTGGCCATTGTCCAGTTGAAAAGACTTGGCTTCTCCGAAGCGGGTTTGGGATGATTGGGCAGAAAGTTGGTCAAGCAAAGCAGAGGTTTGCACCCAGCCCGCGCGAGGTCCGTCGCTCTGCATTCCTAGTAATTTTTTACTGGCAAAGTGACTCTGAAGCTGTTCTTCGGGGTCGATCCATTGGGCGCTCAGGCCCTTTTCGGAAAGTTGTTCTATGGCCTTTTTGGATTCGATCCTTTCGGTTTCTGAAATCAACCAGCGCAATCGTTGTCCTTCCAGGTGCAGGATGTTGTAGTCCTGCAGGTATTCCAAAAGGGAGTCATAGGCAGTGTCCGCAAATTCCCACATAGTCTTGGCGTGATCGAGTCCGTGTGGGTGAGATAACCGTGTGAAATTATCAAGTAAACCCCCTGAGATAAAGCCCGCCGATTGCAGGCTGGAACTTTTTACCTGGGGCTGCGAGAAGAAGCAAAGCCTTGAAAAGCCAAGCTTTTGTAGGTGGAAAGCCGCAGAAAGGCCTGTGATACCGTCACCAATTATGGCAATATCGTAGTCGCACGGTAAAGTCATAGAGACCTCCTCATTCATCCGATCTCGAAGCGAGACACCATGATATCCAAGGCCCTTGCTAAGATTCTGGCCCTCTTGCCATTTCTTTCCTTTGCTCAACCTATGAGAGCTACGGAAAAACCAGACCCTATTTTCGTTACGGGATGGCCTCTTGGATTTAATGAAACACAAAAGGCTGTTCTGAGCAACGATGCCATCATGGAAAACTTGGTTTGTCCTAGTCTCACGCGATTGAACCTGATCAATCGGCGATCCGAGCCTTTGTTGTTGGAAAAGCTTGAAGAGAGTGACCGAATCTGGCGCTTGACGCTGGCTCCTAGCTTGACCTGGTGGAATCAGGCAGCCGTGAGTATGCAGGAGCTGGAAGTCTTTGTGAGGGAGACTTTGGATCCCAATCAACTCACCAAAGGGCGATTTCTCTGGTCGGTTCCTGAGTATTCGATCAGTTCAAAAGATCGAACCTTGAGTGTTCAATGGGCCCAAAAGCCTGCGTTTGGTCCCTATGTCTTTAACGATCATGCTCTGCGAAAGAAAGCTTCGACCTCTTTAGGATTTGAGTGTGTTGGGAATTGGGCGGCGGAGGCCGATTCTAAAGGTCTTTTATTGCGCGACCGCGTGAATAAGGGGCGCGACAATATTCTTTTTACTCAAGATTCCAAGGAACTTAGGGGTGACCGCAAGCTGGCCTTTCTTTTTGGCGAAGACATGCAAGATATCACCTCTAAAAAGCCAATAACTCAAAATTTGGTCTGTAGGCAGCCACTAGACACGCCAATATTAACAATTATCGCCTGGAATCCTGACGGTCAGTTCACACGGCATGCTCGCTTCCGACGCGCAATAACTCATCTGACTCCGCGCGGCGCCCTTTTGAGGGCAGGAGCAGGGTCGTTGGGGGATCTGGTCTCTGGACCTATACTTCGAGCACATCCTGGCTATAAGCGGGGCTTGCTAGTTCCGGCATATGATCCAGCCAAGGCCGACGCGATTTTAAATGAAATGGGTTTGCGCCGACTGGAGGAGGATGGGTTCCGCCGTGATGCTCAGGGAAAATCTTTGGAAGTGAGACTCCTGACCCGCGATCATGAGGGCTCTACTCTCCTGCGAAAGGTCCTGGATGACAGCTTTAGGGCGCTTGGAATCAAATTGAGTTTCGTTAGTGAAGGTGACGGCACAGCAGACGGACTCTTGACCGGTATTGCGACATCATGGCCTGATGGGGATCTTACAGAACTGCTGCATAGTCGAGTGAGCAATAGGATCTGGCCTTGGAGCTATCAGGATCAAATTTTAGACCAAGCTTTGGAGGCATACGCTCTGTCTTTAACGCGGCAAAATCCTGACTTCGTCCTATTGGAAAAGATCCATGAACTGGTGTATAAGCTGGAACCTTTCTCGGTCCTCATGCAGCATCGAGTATGTCTGGAAACTCAATGGCCCAGCAAAGCCAAGAAAAAAAGTGAAATTAGCGTCCGCAATCCTGATTGGTTTCGGCAGCTTATAGGTCAATAAAGGGTGGCTGAAGTGATATATCTGAAGAACGATCAAGAGATCGAAACTATGAAGAAAAGTGGTCGTCTCGCAGCCGAACTGCTGGACATGATCGAGGCTTATGTGAAACCTGGTACCACGACCCAGGAATTGAATGATATCTGTCACGATTTTACAGTAAAGCGCGGTGCGATCTCTGCGCCTTTAAATTATAAAGGCTACCCTAAATCCATCTGTACTTCGGTCAACGAAGTCGTTTGTCATGGGATTCCTTCTTCTAAAACGCGTTTAAAGGATGGCGACATCATCAATATCGATGTCACGCCCATCATCGATGGGTATCACGGGGATGCTTCGCGTACTTATTTGGTAGGGAATTGCAGCGAGAAGGTAAAAAAGCTCGTTAAGGTTACCAAAGAGTGTCTCGATATGGGTATTGCTGCTGTGCGTCCAGGAGCGCGGGTAGGGGACATTGGAGCGGCTATTCAGAAGCATGCTCATGCCAATGGTTTTTCAGTAGTGCGAGATTTTGTGGGGCATGGAATTGGTAAAAATTTTCATGAAGACCCGCAGATATTTCATTACGGAGAAGCTGGCAAAGGATTGCGCTTGGAGCCTGGCATGGTCTTTACGATCGAGCCGATGATCAATGAAGGCGACTTTCGCACGAAAGTAAAGAAAGATGGTTGGACGGCGGTAACTCTCGACGGTTCGCTTTCCGCCCAGTTTGAACATACTTTGGCTATTCGAAGTGATGGACGGGTGGAAGTTCTTACTGTTCTTGATTGAGACTCGCGCTGCCGCACCCGAGTCATGCCCAGCGCCTCGCGCGTCGGGCACCTTCGCCTCCCAGTCATGCCCAGCGCCTCGCGCGTCGGGCACCTGTCGGTCCCCCAGTCATGCC
>JBGSRE010000140.1:0-12110 GCA_041737755.1 Oligoflexus sp. | reverse complement strand
GTCGGATGAAAATTTTCTTTTCGGCCTACTGGCGCTGTGGCGTCGCTGGTTGAGTGGCAATAGATTGTGGGTGTATCTGACCCTGAGCATTTCGGGTGTGATTTTAGTGCTGCCCTTCTATTACATGCTCATGACTTCGTTTAAATCGACGGCTGAGCTGGCTTACAACGATCTTTCCATGTGGGTCGACCAGCCCACTCTGGATCCTCTGCGCAAACTCCTGGACGGCACCCGCTATCTGCACGCTGCTTTTAATAGTCTCATCATTGCCGTGGTGACCACCCTGGGCAACATGCTGCTTTGCCCATTGGCTGGCTATGCCTTCGCTAAGCACAAGTTTCCGGGGCGAGATCGAATCTTTTTCGTTCTACTGTCGACGATGATGGTGCCAGGTGCGGTGTTGCTGGTGCCCAATTTTCTCCTGGCGCGTGATTTTGGTTGGATCAATAGTTATCTGCCCTTGATCGTTCCCGGTATGGCGAGCATTTTCTTCGTTTTCCTGGCTCGGCAATTTATTTCCAAGATCCCCAAGGATTTGATCCAGGCAGCCCGGGTCGATGGCTGCTCGGAAATGAGAATCTTTTTTCAAATCATTCTGCCCCTGTGTCGACCTTTGTTGGCATCCATTGGCATTTTGAGTTTTCTCGGTTCATGGAATGGGTTCGTAGGGCCCATGATTTATCTCTTGGATGAAGATAAGTACACCGTACCTCTGGTGATCTCGATGCTGCAGGGGCGTTTTGGAGGACAGGAGAATGTGCAGATGGCAGGCTCTCTGCTATCCATAGTTCCCGCTCTGATTTTTTTCTTCTTTTTCCAAAAACAAATTATGAGCAGCTTTGCCAATAGTGGCCTGAAAGAATGACAAGTAAGGACAAGGGACCATGGCACATCTCAGTTTAACTGGACTTTGTAAGGACTTTGGCAACGGTAGCCTCGCTGTGAATAATGCCAATCTTGAAGTGAATGATGGTGAGTTTGTGGTCCTGGTCGGACCTTCAGGCTGCGGGAAGTCGACGCTTCTCAATATGATCGCTGGTCTGGAAGAGATCAGTGCCGGCAGTTTGAAAATTAACGGCAAGCAGGTGAATGATCTGCCATCGAAGGACCGAGATATTGCGATGGTCTTTCAAAACTATGCGCTCTATCCACACATGACTGTTTATAAAAATATGGCCTTTAGCCTGTCTTTGCGCAAAGTGCCGAAAGCGGAAATCGATCAGCGTGTGCAGGAAGCTGCTCGCGTCCTGGATATTTCCCATCTGCTCCAGCGCCTGCCCCGCGAACTTTCGGGTGGACAGCGGCAAAGAGTAGCGATTGGTCGGGCCATTGTTCGTCAGCCGTCCATTTTCTTGTTTGATGAGCCATTGTCGAATCTGGATGCTAAGCTTCGCGTGCAGATGCGGGTGGAAATTCGAGATCTGCATCATCGCTTGGGAGTGACGGCAATTTATGTCACTCATGATCAGACCGAAGCGATGACCATGGGTGACCGCATCGTCGTCATGCGCGATGGCTTGATTCAGCAGATCGACCGGCCTTTGGAAATCTATAATCATCCGGTGAATCGCTTTGTAGCCGGATTTATCGGCAGCCCTTCGATGAATTTTTTCAAAGGCCAGCTCGTTCATACCGACCTCGGCTGGGCTTTTCATGAAGTCGATGGCATTCATCTGACTTTGCCAGAGTCTCTGCAAGACTTTGCGGAGCGAAGGGGCGAGCTTTGCTTGACCCTTGGCATTCGGCCGGAATCGATTGGTTCTTACCAGGCATGGAAGGACTTGGATGCACCGAAGCTCCATGGCCGTATTCGGGTCATCGAACCCTTGGGATCGGAAACGTATCTCTACTGTGACAGCGGCAAGACCTCGTGGATTGCCCGTGTCGACCAAAATCAATGGAATATCGGCGATAATGTCGCTCTGCCCCTCATGGTCGATCGTCTGCATTTTTTTGATGGAACGACTGAAATGAGTTTGCCGACGCAAAGCAACTCAATGCCAAGCGAAACGATGGAGATTTTTGCATGAAGACACTTTCCTTAAATGGTACCTGGCGCATTGCTTCTGATGACGGCGTTTTTCAGTTTGATGGACAGGTGCCGACTTCTTTCTTTAGTGAATTGGATCGATCGGGTCATTGGGGCGATCATGACGTTTTTTATCGAGAGAACAATCGCCAGTGTGCGGAACTGGCCAATCGCGGCATTCGCTTCAATCGCAGCTTCCAGGTTACCAGCGAGATGCTGGAATCAGCCGAGACCAAGACCTTCATCGAGTGCGATGGGGTGGATACCCTGGCCGATATTTATCTCAACAGCGAGCTGCTAGCTTCCTGTGATAACATGCATCGGCGCTATCGCTTGCCAGTCGGCAGCCGCTTGAAGCTGGGTGAAAATCAGCTTGAGTTTCGCTTCGCCAACATCATCGCGACTATTGCTGAAAAAGATAAGAAACGCAAATTGTGGCAGGTCGGAACCCCGCTCATCGGTGCGAATCACCTCCGCAAAATGTTCTGTTCCTTTGGCTGGGACTGGGGTCCACAGATTCCTGATACTGGCATCTACCGCGATATTCGGCTCGTCAGCTACGACAAAGCCCGGATAGATGATCTGCATATCACCCAGCAGCATACGGAAGGAGCTGTGACTCTGCAGTTTGCGACGCGGGTTGAAAGCTGGGTGCCTGGCACGCGCTCCCTCCAGATCACCATTTGCGATCCGGATGGGCAGAAGCAAGTGCATAGCCTGCCGATCGATGAACCTAGCGAGATTCGGCTTGTGTCGCCCAAACTTTGGTGGCCGAATGGCTATGGCGAGCAGGCTCTCTATGTGGTCGAAACGGATCTTGTGGAAAATGGCCAGGTTCTGCATTCCCAGAAGCAAAGACTGGGGCTGCGGACCTTGAAGCTCGAGCGAGAGGCCGATGAATTTGGCGAGAGCTTTCAATTCAATTGCAACGGTGTGCCGATCTTCGCCAAAGGTGCTAATTATATTCCTGAAGACGTCTACCTCAACCGGGTGACCCCTGCGGCGACCCATAAGCTTCTGGAATCTTGTGTGCAGGCGAATTTTAACTGCCTGCGGGTGTGGGGAGGCGGGATCTATCCGCACAATAACTTCTTTGATTCCTGTGATGAGCTCGGCATTATGGTTTGGCAGGATCTTATGTTTTCCTGCTCCATCTATGACATTCATAATCCAGAATTTTTTCAAAACATTAGTCTGGAAGTGAAGGATGCTTTGCAAAGAATGCGACATCATGCGTCGCTGGCTTTGATTTGTGGCAACAATGAAATGGAATGGGCCTTCGAACAGTGGGATTTTCCGAAGACCAAGGAAAATCGGGTGGAGTATATCAAGCAATACGAAGTGCTGTTTCCAAGCATCGTGGCCGATGTGTGTCCTGAGCTTGACTACTGGCCTGCTTCCCCATCTTCGGGGGGGCATTTCGATAATCCCAATGATTATACGCGCGGCGATGTCCATGATTGGAATGTCTGGCACGGCCGCAAGAATTATACGGAATTCCGCAAGAACACCTATCGCTTCCTATCTGAATTTGGTTTCCAGAGTTTTCCCAATATCAAGACAATTCGTAGCTATACCGAGCCAGAGGATCGCAATATCTTCAGTCCCGTGATGGAAGATCATCAGCGCAATGAAAGCGATAATGGCAATAGCAAGATTTTCCATTTTATCGCCGATTACTACCGCTATCCGAAAGATTTTGAAAGCATTGTCTATACCTCCCAGTGCAGTCAATCCGAGGCCCTGCGCTATGCAGTGGAACATCTTCGGCAAAATCGTGGCCAATGCATGGGCACAACCTACTGGCAATTGAACGATAACTGGCCGACGGCCTCCTGGTCCTCGATCGACTATTTCGGACGTTGGAAGGCGATGCACTATGGTGCCAAACGTTGCTATGATCCTGTCCTTCTTTCGATCAAAGAAAGCCGTGATCGTGCCGAAATTCATGTGACCAACGATCGCCGGACTCTCAGTCATGGGAAAATGAATTGGCAACTCCTGACTTTGGACGGTGAAGTTCTGCGGAAGGGTGAAATTTCGGTTGAAGTCGCTCCCTTGAAATCGGTCAAAATCGAGGACTTGGACTTCAGCAAGGAATTAGCAGGGCTCCTAGCCCGCGATCGCTATCTGTCGGTCCAGTATCAGGACCTCACCGATGGCGTGCAGCGTTTTGCAACGGCGAACTTCGTTCCCTATAAGCAATTGAATCTTAAGAATCCCGATGTGAAGATCCGGATCACCGAAGGCCAAGGACAGTGGGAAATACATGTCAAGGCTGAACATAGCTTCGCCAAGTTTGTGGAACTCGATTTGGTGCGCGATGATCTGGTCTTTTCGGATAATTACTTTGATTTGGATGCAGGTCAGGAGCGATGTATCACTGTACCTCAGAAAGCCATAACTCAGGGTGAATTGCTGGAGCAGCTGCGGGTAAAATCTTTGATTGATTCCTATAGCTGATGGACGAATTAAAAGAATAAGAGGAGTGCCATGAACATAGAAGCCAAAATCTCTGTCCTTTTGCTGATAAGCCTTTCGGGGTGTCTGATCAAAGGTCCGGCCATCGTCAATGAGCATTTGCCTTCGGTGAATCCTCACCAGCAGGTCCTGGATGTGGCCAACTTCAGTGATGCCGATTGGGAGTATTTTGGTTTCTATGATGGTGGTGGAAGTTTTGAGCACCAGTATGGTGGCAAGGGTGCCGGCTATTACGAATATCACTTTCGAGGGCTCGAGCAGGATCCTAAGGAATTTCTGGTTCGCGCGCGTCTCAGTGCAGAATCCAATACCAAAGGCTTGCCCGAGGAAAAGAGCGAGGTGACCCTGAGCGTCAACGGCGTTGAACTCGGTACCCAGCTCGTCATCCCCGATGATTCCCATGGCCAAGTCTATGAATGGCGTTTGAAAGATCGGCAAAAGATCCGCAGTCTGCAGTTGAATCCGAGCGAGCAAAATACCCTACGTTTTGCAGTCAAGGGCCAGGCCCAGTACCGGAATGGAATTGTCCTCTATGGTGCTGCTTTAGGAAGTGGTGATAAGGCTGTGCCGATTACCATAGAAATGCCAAAAGAAAAAATGCGTTGATACCGAGGAGAAACGGCCATGCGCTTCATCATCCCCAGCTTGATCCTGTTACAGTTCTTGCTGCCTCGCGTGAGCGAAGCTTCAGTCGTCGTCGAAGGCTTTGAATCGACCCAGCAATGGGAGATAAAAGAATGGGGAGATGGAGCCGAGCTTGTGCTCAGTAGCGAACATGTGACAGAAGGCAAGCAATCGCTGGAGATCCGTCTCGATCCCAAGAATAAAAAAGCTGATAATAAAGGTCTTTTTTTGCGTCGCGGTTTTAGCGGTCGTCCGGAAAACCTTCAGACTCTTGAGATCGATCTTTACAACGGTCTGAATCAGCCCATCGAATTTGCCCTGGCATTGGAGGCTGATGAATACTACGAGGCTCCCCGTCTGCCACTCCAGCCCGGATGGAACCGTAATATCCGTTTGGATCTGCAAGCTAAAACCTTCAAGTCGGCAAGCTCCAATTGGGAATACAAGATTCCGCTTAAAAAGGGTGCTGCTATCGGCAATATCCTTTTCATCATCTATGGCGGAGCGATCAAGGAAGGGAAGATTTGGATCGACAATGTCCGGACCCGTGAATGGGGCAATACTGCTGGTCTTTTTCAAGGCCAGGCTATTGCCTCCGCCTTGCCTGGGCCGATACAGGTCCTGAGCAGCCCAGCCCGTGTTGCGCGTGGCCAAAGATTTGAAGCCAGCTTTAACTTTAGCGGTTCCTATCGCAATCCCTATGACCCTAAAGAGATCAGTGTTGATGGCCTTCTGACTTCGCCTAGCGGCAAACGTATGCGGATGCCGGCCTTTCTCGCGTCGGGCGAAGTCAGTCTCAAGAATCCTGTGCAGAATCCACTCTGGAAGTTGCGGATCAGTCCGAGTGAAGAAGGACTTTGGTCCTATCAAGTCCTGGTCAACAATAAACAGGGCGAGCGACGATCAAAACCTCTGCAATTTGTGGTGGATCCAGCTGAATTCAGCGGATTTCTACGAGTCGATCCAGAGGACAAGCATTATTTTAGTTTTGAAGATGGCACATTCTACTATCCGATCGGACAAAATGTTGGCTGGGACTCGGATGAGAACTACCAAAAAATATTTGCGGCCATGAGCGCAGCTGGCGAGAACTGGACCCGTGTGTGGATGTCTAACTGGAGCTTTGGCCTGGAATGGAAGGAGATGGGCTTCTTTCGCGGTCTCGGCAACTACAATTTACCGAATGCCGAACGGCTGGATAAACTTTTGGATTTGGCAGCGAAGCATGGGATCTACATGCAGCTGGTATTTGATTTCCATGGTGCGCTCAGCAGTAAAGTCAATGCCGAGTGGGCCAACAATCCCTATAACAAGGTCAATGGAGGCCTATTGGCCAAGGCGGATGACTTCTGGACCGATCTAAAAGCCAGGGAGCTTTATAAAAGACGTCTTCGCTATATCGTTGCCCGTTGGGGCTATAGTCCCAATATCATGGCTTGGGAGTTCTTCAACGAGATCAATTTCAGCGATAATTTCGCTGCCGATAAGGAAACCGCCTGGCTGAAAGAGATGAGTCTTTGGCTGAAGAATTTGGATCCGCACAATCACATGATTACCACTTCCTACTATGATTATTATAACAAGCAGACTTACGAGCTGCCGACGATTGACTTCACTCAGTACCATGCCTATCAAAAACGAGTGACCAAGACGATGCAGACGATCGTCGAGCGCTTTCGAAAGTTCAACAAGCCATTTTTCTTTGCTGAGTTCGGCAATAATTCCAAGGACGGTGTGGATGATGCCGACAAGAAGGGCGTATTTATTCACGCCGGCATATGGACCCAGGCGATGCAGCCGGTGGGGGGGAACGCCATGCCCTGGTGGTGGAATACCCATATTGCTCCCAATGACCTCTACTATCATTTTAAAGCGCTTTCAGCTTTTCTGAAGGGTTTAGATCGGCGAGGCAAAGATTGGCAGACAGTGCGTGAAGAGTGGGTGATTCAAAGACGCCTGGGGCTTAATGAAAAGTTAGTCTTTCAAGGACTGCGAAGCCCGGAAGTGATGATTGGTTGGATCGCTGATTCCAGAGCTTTCTTGGCAGAAGATGGCGGTTCGCCGAAGGACTGGGAGAAGATTCAGTTCAAAGTCGATTGGCCGGAAGAAACAGAACTTAATGTCGAGTATTGGGATACCATTCGCGGCGAAAAGATTGCAAAGCTGGAAACTAAACCCGTCCGAGGCAAGCTCGTACTGACATTGCCGACATTTCGTAATGATATAGCTTTCAAAGTGATCCGCAAAAATACTCAAGCTCAGCTGACTGGTTCGCGATGAAGGCCGATCGTTTGATGGCGCCAGAAGCCTGGTATCTGCGCACCTATCGCGCCTATGCTCGGGACTTTTCCTGGATGAGCGTGTTTTTCATCTTGAAGTCCTCCTGCGTTTGGATTTCGCCGATTATCATGGCGCAACTCATCGATATTGCCAGTTCGAAGGAACCGGATCGATGGAGCTGGATTATAGCTTTGGGTGGGCTGCAGATATTTCTGGTTCTGCTCAACTATCCGTCGGCCTTGAAATCCGTATATTATCAAAGTCGACTTTCGCGTGGGGTGAGTCAGGACCTGCGTCTTCAAGCCTGTCAGCGCATCTATGATCTGGGTTTTTTGCAACAGGAACGGTTTCGTTCTGGTAAGCTCTACGCCAAAGCCATTCGTGATGTGGAAATGATCGAACAGTTTCCCAAGGTATTTCTCAATCAAATCCTATCGACCTTCCTTTCCATGCTGATCATTCTCTTCTCCATCCTTTGGCGCGCCCCGGAAGCTCTTTGGGTCTTCGTCTGTGCCATTCCCTTGGCCGTTTTCCTACGCATGCACTTTTTAAAGAATATGCAGGCGATTTCTTCCGACTATCGCCTATCCTTCGAATCGATGTCGTCCAGCCTGCATAATCATCTGAGTATGAATATGATCACCAAGGCTCATGGTTTGGAGGCCTATGCTCTGGCTCAACTGAAGCCAAAGATAAACGATGTTTTTCGGGTCGGTCAGCGCTTTGACTTTGCTGCAGAGCGCATGGGAGCGGCGAGTTTTGTCAGCTTCACCCTGATTCAAGTCCTGTTCCTGCTCCTCTCGATCTGGCTTTGTGTGCAAGGGCGAATCAGTATCGGCGATATTGTGATGTTCAATTCCTTTTTTGCCTCCATTAGTGGCTCATTCATGAGTTTGATCGGAACGCTGCCTCTGCTCTCGCAGATGCGCGAATCATCCCGTTCACTCGATGAACTTTTAAACCTGCCCATCGCTCGCGAGGCCCAGGGTTTGCCGTTTTCTCGTATTCATGGAGTAGTGGAGTTTCGTGGGGTGTCCTATCGATATCCTCATAGCTCCGCGGATGCTTTGACCAACATCAACTTCCTCGTGGAACCTGGCCAATCCATCGCGATCGTCGGTCCCAGTGGTTGTGGAAAAAGCACTCTTCTCGCTCTTATACTCGGCTTTCTCCAACCCGAGCGAGGCCAGATCATTGTCGATGGTCTCAATTTAAGTTCCCTGAACCTCCGTGACTTCAGGCAGCATATTGGGGTGGTAACCCAGGAGCTGGTGCTCCTGTCGGGTAGTATTTTTGAGAACGTGGCCTATGGTAAGCCTACCGCCACCGAGCAGGAGGTTGTTGAAGCTTTAAAACAGGCCGAAGCCTGGTCTTTTGTTGCAGGGCTACCCGAGGGAATCCATGCGATGCTGGGTGAGGATGGGATCAAGCTCAGCGGAGGTCAAAGGCAGAGGCTAGCTTTGGCAAGAGCCTTGGTCCGAAATCCGAGGATTCTCATCCTCGACGAGGCAACTTCAGCGTTGGATGTTACCTTGGAAGATCGTCTGCAAAAAACACTTCGTCAGCTGATGATAGGACGAACGACCTTTATCGTTTCCCATCGCAGTCCGACGATTGTGGGCTGTGATCATATTCTTATCCTGGACGAAGGCCAGATCGTGGGCAGCGGAACTCATGAGCAGCTGCTGCAAAGTTCGGCTTTCTATTCGCAATTCGCCGGCGGCGAGCGCTATCAAGCGGCCGGACACTGAGCTGGCCAGTGCTGCCTTGGTCGAGAATTTTTTCAGGTTTCTTGCCCCAGTTACAAGGTCTTTTATAAACTTAAAGAAGCTTGGCATGATGGACCATTGGCATTCGATTAAGCCCATCAGAGCTGAGCGAAAAACTGATCGCTCTGATACCCCCTCAGCGCAGCTCACTCGTCCGCTATGGTGGAGTGTTCGCCCCGAACTTCAAACGCCGTGATGAAATAATCCTGGTCCCGGGCAAGCGTAAACGCAAGGTCTCACTGAGGCCAGAGGGCACTGACAAATCCGCAACAAGCAAAGCCCTATCTGGCAGTTAGGCGAGGCTTTTAAAACGAGTCTTCGCCATCGATGTTTCACGATATCTCCGCTGCGGTGCTGATCTGGAAATGACAAATCCAGGACCGAATAGAAAAGACGGGATTCTTACCGAAAGGAATACAGATATCGGTAAGTCTATCGATCATTTAGGCCGAAGCAGAGCGAAGGAGGCAAGTCATGGCCGGACGTAATGCACAGGTAGCCAGATTTTATAAAATTCTCACTCTTCTAGAAGGGGCGCCGCAGGGTTTGGCCGTTTCCGACATTCTTACTCGACTGGAACAATGGGGCGTCGAGGTCACGGAGCGCACGGTCTACCGTGATCTGGAAGGATTGAAGGAAGCAGGATTTCCGCTGGAACTCAAAGGAACCAGTGTGGATGGCGCCAAACGCTGGACTCTGGAAAAAACGACCAGACTTACAGACTACCTTGTCCTCAACGCCCGAGAGGTCCTCGCCCTTTTTCTTGCCCGAAATATGATGGCTCCTCTTAAAGACACGCCTTTCTTCCAAGATCTCGAAAGTACCTTTGCGAAGATCGAAGGCAAGGTCGGTAAAAAAATGCAGGACTATCTTGAAGAGCTGTCGCAAGATCTCGCTTTCGAACCTGGCCCCGTCTGGGGATTGGGACTCAATCCCGAAGTTATCGATACCTGTCGGACGGCCCTATTAGAAAAGCAGAAAATAAAGCTGCAGTATTTCTCGGTTCGGAGCAATCAGAAATCAGAGCGGGTTCTTGCACCTCACGTGATGTACTTTGCCAAGGGTTCGCTCTATCTTTTGGCAAGAGACCTAGGCGATCAGCAAGTCAAAACATTCGCCATGCCGCGCATGAGCGAAGTCGTCATGCTTGATGAAAGTTTTGATGATCTGGAAGTCGATCCTGAACAGTTTTTTGAACACTCCTTTGGAGTTTTTCGTGGCACGGAGCCGCAAAGGATCGAACTGATTTTCAAGGACCCCGTGGCAACCTATATTCGGGAGCGCCGCTGGCATCCATCACAACGAGTGGTTCAACTACCTGATCGAGCTGTGCGTGTCGAGCTTGAGTGTGCAATGACCCCTGAACTCACTCAATGGGTCTTAAGCTACGGGGAATTTGTTGAGATTGTTGCGCCGCAAGCTCTCAAAGATCAGGTCCTAGCGCAAGCCCAAAAAATACTAGCAAATCACCTGCCCAAAGTCGGTTGATTCAAGAGATGACCACAAATGCGAGAGCCACGGAGCTAAAGAAGCTCCGTGGCGAAGAAAGTCGGATCCAATCTCAGTTGGAGCTTGGCCAGTCTTTGTTGAGAAGAAATGTCGTGATCGCGTTGTTATTGATGTCTCCATCAGTATCAATCGTAATATCCAAGACCGGTGCAGAATTTGCAATTCTCAGTGAATAGTAAGCGACAGAGTCAGCAAATGTCGTCAGCTTTGCAGACTCCACACTCACTCCTTTAGGAAGAAAAAACGTGTGGGTAAAGTCATTAATGCTAGCATCACCGCTGGTTTCAGTCAGAAGAGTTTGACCATTGATCATGACATTGTATGACCCGTCGCTGAAGGAAATGACCCGAATATCGCCAATGTAAGTGAAGTCACCTTCTGAAAGGGCATCGGCACCGTTAAAGGCATTGTCAAAATAAGTCCAGATTGAAGAAATCCGAAGCCCATCAGCTCCATCTTTTCCTGATGTCCCGTCCGTGCCTTTTGCTCCATCTGTACCTTTCGCTCCATCTTTGCCTGCCTCTGCCTTAATTTCAATGCTGACCCAACTCCCGCTCTTGCATGACTTAAATTCTTTCAGATCCATCAAATAGACAAGCTGGTTCTCATGTGTGCTGTCACAAGTCGGCAGGGATGCACTTGAATCCAAAGCCATGGTCATCTGCGGCGATGCTGCTGCCGGGGCAGACGATTGATCGGAAGATCCACTTGATCCACAGGCTGATAGAACAAGACCCAAGATTACAGTTTGAAGAGATGCTTTCATCACGATACTCCTTGTTGAGATGTGTAACGCTACTTACAATTTTCATGTCGGGTATGGTCTTGACATCTGAGGTCACTTTGAAGAAAGTTGAAAATTACGGGAAGGATGACTCTGTAAGCTGGAGCTTCGTGGCACTAGTTTCTACTTGGAGTTACATAGCTAAATAACCTTCTAAAGTACAACAATGCGGGTCCTTTGATTCAGTGATTTTAGATGGTTGACGACCAACCGTCCCCTCTCGCCCTCGATTCAAGCACTCGCCATCACCCTCAATCGATAACATCTTTAACTGTCATCATAGTGCACTCCTTTGCTGCTAACTATGCCGTCTGGGCCGATGCTTGACATCGAAACCCGGCGTATTGTTGGAATGCTGGTACAACGACCTCCAGAATAAGGAGTTGAACCTAGTTGCGTAAGTGATTTCGGAACGTCGCCTACACAGAACTGGATAGAGTCTGTATGGTTTCATACATTATTAAATATAATAAAAACAATATATTAGAAGTATCGTTAAAAATATCATTGAAATCATCCGAGAAGGAAACTAATCTTTCTCGGAGATAGAGGTGCCGTCATGACCCAAATCCCCATAGAAAAAAATCGTCCCAGCCAGGTCAGATCAAGAAAGTGCGGCAAAAGACTTTGAGCA
>JBGSRE010000127.1:0-3535 GCA_041737755.1 Oligoflexus sp. | reverse complement strand
TGATTGCCGACTTGAAACCGTTTGGCCGCTATATGGCGACCGATCTAGAGCGGGAAGGGGGCGTGGCTTTGGTTTGTAAGAAATTATTCGCAGCTAATTTGCTCGTCGATATTCCGAACGTCTTAGGTCGTACTTTGAAAGAAGAGGCCCATGATGTCCGGGAAAGGCCCAATCAGGATGTGGTCTTAAACGTCAACAAGCCTTTGAAACCTCGCGGTGCGTTTGCCATTCTCAAAGGTGATCTGGCGCCAGAAGGCTGTGTTTTGAAACTATCCGGCAAAGATATGCAGATCTTTACTGGTCCCGCCCGGGTTTTTGATTCGGAGCAGGAGACTTTTGCAGCTTGCCAGGAAGGGCGCATCAAGGCTGGAGATGCTGTGGTCATTCGCTACATGGGACCCAAAGGGGCACCCGGCATGCCGGAGATGTTGGCCGTGACGGCCGCTCTGGTCGGTGCAGGATTGGGCGATCAGGTAGCATTGATTACCGACGGACGATTTAGCGGCGCAACGCACGGACTCTGTATTGGTCACGTGGCACCGGAAGCCTATGCCGGTGGTCCTATCGCTTTGATTCAAGATGGGGATGTCATCACGATCGATGTGACGACCCGCACTCTCAATGTTCAGGCTGACCTGAATACGCGGCGCGCCCAGTGGCAAAAACCTGCAGCTCGTTTTGAACGAGGTGTGTTTGGGAAATATATTCGTGATGTGGGCTCTGCCGCTTATGGAGCAAGCACGCAGCCCGATTGATGACGGAATTGCTCGTCATGCCCAGCGAATGCAATGAGCGTCAGGCATCTTTTGGGATACGGGCATTCTTTGAGAGAAGGGATCCCCGACGGCCCCTGCGGTGCCTGGGGATGACGCGCGGCCCCTGCGGCGCCTAGCGATGAACAGACAGTGAAAAGAACTTGAAATTCTTGCTTTGCGCAAGGGTTGAGGCAGCGCTTTGCCAAATTCATAGGAGATAGAAAGATGAGCGCAGTATTTTTCGCCCAGCAGAATCTAGATACGAGCTTGATAGATGGCCTTAGCATCGCCGTGCTTGGTTACGGGAGTCAGGGTCGAGCGCATGCTCTCAACCTGCGTGACAGTGGGGCCAAAGTTCGCTTAGGAGTCCGGGAAGGTGGTCCCAGTTATGAGCAGGCTCTCGTGGATGGTTGGCAGGTAGAAAGTGTATCGGCGGCGGTGCAAGGTGCGGACATGATCTGTTTTCTGACGCCCGATATGCCGCAAAAAGCCATGTATGAAGAAGAAGTCAAACCCTTTATGAAAAAGGCCGCGACCCTTTTGTTTGCCCACGGCTTCTCGATCCATTATGGAAGAATCAAAGCGGATCCAGAAAACGATGTCATCCTCTGCGCTCCCAAAGGGCCCGGTGCTTTAGTGCGTCGGCAATTTGAAGAAGGCAAAGGCGTCCCCTGCTTGATCGCAGTCGAGCAGGATGCGTCGGGCCAGGCCAAACAAAAAGCTCTGCAGTATGCCCATAAAATCGGCGGTACCCGGGCGGGGGTCTTGGAAACCACTTTCAAAGAAGAAACCGAAACAGATCTATTCGGTGAACAGGCCGTGCTCTGCGGCGGCGCCACGGAGTTGGTGAAAGCCGGTTTCGAAACTTTGGTTGCGGCCGGCTATCAGCCCGAACTCGCTTATTTCGAATGCCTCCATGAGTTGAAACTCATCGTCGATCTCCTTTACGAAGGTGGTCTGGCCAAAATGCATCAATTCATCAGTGATACCGCCAAATATGGTTCGCTCGTCAGCGGTCGGCGCGTTATCGATGCCCATACCCGCCGCAATATGCAGCGTATCCTGGAAGAAATTCAGGATGGTACCTTCGCTGCACGCTGGGAAAAAGAGTATGAAGGCGGATCGAAAAATTATCATTCCCAGCTGCAAGAAGAATTGCGGCATGAAATTGAGTCAACTGGGAAACGTCTGCGTTCGCAGATGAGTTGGATTCAGCAAGCAGGAGATAAGTCCGATGATCGGAGCCGACGCAATCATTAAGGCTCTCGAGCACGAGGGCACGGACCTAGTGTTTGGCTATCCAGGTGGCGCGATCATGCCGGTCTTTGATCGCCTGCTGGATGCTGGTTTTAAAACCATTCTGGTTCGCCACGAACAAGGCGCGGCCTTGGCCGCGGACGGTTATGCTCGAGCCACGGGCAAGGTGGGTGTTTGCATCGCCACCTCCGGTCCAGGAGCAACCAATCTGGTGACGGGAATAGCTAACGCTTATCTCGACTCCGTTCCCATCGTTTGCATCACAGGACAGGTTGCTATGCCAGTGATGGGCACGGATGCCTTTCAAGAAGTGGACATCTTCGGCATGTGTTTTGGAGTGGTGAAGCATAGCTTTATCGCCCGCGATGCCAACGAACTCTATGGAATGGTTCGTGAGGCCTTTGCGATCGCTCGCAGCGGTCGACCAGGACCGGTCCTGATCGATTTGCCCAAAGATGTTTCGGTGCAGAATGTGGAAACCCTTAAGCAATGGCTGGCGCCAGTCCAAAAAATCCAACCCCTGGCAGAGTCGGCTCTCGCTCGTGCCGAGCAGTTGATTCGGCAGGCAGAACGCCCCTTGATTTATGTCGGCGGAGGGGTCGGCATCGCCGGTGCGGTCCAAAGCTTTCGGCAATTCGTCAATACCACGCGGATTCCTGTCGTGGCGACCTTGAAGGCCCTGGGATCGATCGAAACCGAACATCCCTTGTTTTTGGGAATGCTCGGCATGCATGGGCTGAAAGCTGCGAACTTTGCGGTGGAGCATTGTGATTTGCTGATTGCTGTCGGCGCTCGTTTCGATGATAGGGCAACCGGCAAATTGAAGGAGTTTGCACCGAATGCGCACGTGATTCACATGGATATCGATGCGGCCGAAATCGGCAAAAATCGAGCTCCGGAAGTTTCGCTCTGTGGGCCGCTGGAACCCAACCTCAAAGCTCTGAGCTTTCCGCAAGAAAAAGTCGAATGGTTGGAACGATGCCTCTTGTGGAAAAATGAGCATCGATGGAACTACGAAGCGCCAGGTGATGGCATCTATGCGCCGCGCTTTCTGCAGCTGCTGTCGCGATTGGTGCCAAGACGCACGATCGTGACTGCCGATGTCGGCCAGCATCAGATGTGGCTTGCCCAGCATTTTGCTCTGCAGCATCCCGCCGATCATCTGACGAGTGGTGGGCTGGGAACGATGGGCTTCGGCCTGCCAGCGGCGATCGGTGCCCAGTTGGGTAACCCCGATGCGCTGGTTATCTGCTGCAGTGGCGATGGCTCGATCATGATGAATATTCAGGAACTGGCAACCGTCAATCGCTACAGTTTGCCCGTCAAAATCCTGCTCTTCGACAATCAGCGTCTGGGCATGGTGCGGCAATGGCAGGAACTGTTCTTTCAAGAACGTTACAGTTGCACGGATCTTTCCGATAATCCTGATTTTGTCGCGCTCGCCAAATCCTTTGGTGTGGATGGTATGATGATTCAGAACCGATGCGATGAGATACCTGGCATTGATTACCTGATCAATCATC
>JBGSRE010000123.1:0-6147 GCA_041737755.1 Oligoflexus sp. | reverse complement strand
GTTCGCATGGGTATCAAACCCACCGACACCGAGACTGAGGCAAGTGACCAAATTATTTTTCAGCAATTTTAGGGAAAGGGCAAACGCATCGCGCAATCCACCATTCAAGTTGGTGGGAGCGTCCACAGCAAAGGCAGCTCGATCGGCATTGGTAAGAGCCAACTGACTACCGACATCATTGTTCAATTGAGTGGTGATTTTTTCTTGAGCAGATGCAACTGCTTTCAAACGATCATGATCGCCGGTGCGAGCCTTGACACGATCGATGGAACTGTTCAGATAATCCAAGATAAGCAGTTTCTGATCCAATTCACTCTGAGTGGTCGGATACATCGATCGATAGAGATTTAAATTCTGGGCGCGGACAACAGAAACTGGGCTTAAGAGGCCACGGTCAATCTTGGGATCCATCCCCCCATTTAACTGAATGATGGGAATGGTAGCCATGCTTTCGCTGGCCACAATCGCCGGAATAGAAGCTGCGTTCACATTACCGGAATTGCTAAGAACTCCGGTATCCATGTAAACGGCACCAGCCATATGAGATGTGGTGCCCATGCTCAATCCACGCACGACAACTACATCCTGACCCATGGCCGCCGTGCGGGTAAGCCAACGACCAATCTTATCGTTGGCACCGGCTCCTGCCAGATTCTGGGCAGCACCCCAGTCATACATCATATCAATACCCGAAGTTGAAGTCGGCTTGGGATCTGTGACTTCCAGAATATCCCAACCACCTCCCATATTGATCCAGACCAGACGGCGCAGGGGAGGATAGAGGCCAGGGGCAGCCATCGCTTTCGATCCCGGCAAAAACTGAGATGCCATCAAAAAACCAGCGAGATAGGAGCCACCGAGCAGCATCTCTCTCCTGGTGAGATCAGGCAATTGCGAAGGATGGCAGACATGGCCATGACCGGTACCAGAAATGATACTTTCCTTAAGAGCTTGTTTGGATATTTTATTCTTCATGGATTTTGCCCCATCCAACAGGTGACGGCATCTTTAAGTTCGAAAACAGCGGCGGTAGCAGGCCCAGGCGGCATTTGTCCGGAGGCCATCATTTTCACAGCAGTCGCTCGCCAGGTTATCCACTCTGCTTCATTGGTCAAAGCCTGCCGACTTCCTGAACCGCTGTGGCAGTTGGTACAGAGTGCGATTTTGGGAGCCACATCGGCTGCATAGGTATAGGTCTTGCCTGGAGTACAGGTCGTCGTGGTCGTTGGAACTTCTCCCAAAGGCGGAGCTTGCAAGGGGTCAGAAGCAACCCCATCACTTCGCGTGCCTTCTAGGAAAGCGGGATGCGTGCTGATCGCATAGACTAGCTCCCTAAAGCTATAGTCCGTGCCCAGGAAGTAGTCCGTAAGCGCGGTTCGGAGCGCCTCTTCATCGGTGTAGAATTTCCGACCCATCAACCATTTCCAAACATTCTGTACCGTGCAGGTGGCAAACGCTCGATCGCCACGAATAATCTCCGCAAGGTCGGCAACACTTGATCCAGACTTATTATTAAAGGTAGTAGAGACCGAAGGCTTGCCGCCACTGTAAAGGTCCCCGCCTTCACCCCAAGCCAGGAAAAAATCCGCCAATGGATCAAGCGTGGAATGACAGCCGGAACAGCCTGGCGCCACTCGCAAGTTTCCAGGATCCTGAGGGAATACGAGTGGTGGTTCGGCAGTGAAATCCCGGCACAAAAGGCGTTTATAAAGTTCGTTGGCCCTGGTCCGATTTTTATCATAGCGACGCAACCAGCCGAAGGTTGAGAGGATGCCGCCCGAAGAATAGTCATAGTTCGATGTCATCAGCAGTCGATAGCGAGTGTCGGTAAAGGCTGTACTCTTGACGATATCGGTGACCTCTGAACTCAGATTTAATTCATCTATCTTAAAATGATGCTTTTGACCGTAAAGATGGGCTACTGCGCCATCGACCGCGGTCAGGCCAGGCTCAAGGACTTTGGTGTAGGGATAGTTTTCAATCACGACTGCAGTCGCCAGACCTGCTGCCTGACGGCTCAAGGAGCGGATGACTGCATATCGGGAGTCAAAGGTTTCCGTCGTCCCGAGTTCGGCATTGCGAGCCTCTGCCTCATTACGGCTTTGAATGAAACAAGCATTTAAATCCTGGCCACAGGCTTTGACTATTGTCGGGCAGGCCCAAGCGACAATTCCTGGATACCAAAAGACCGACACAGGTTCCTCTGAAGATGCAGGACAACCCGATCCCGTCCTGGATTCCAAGTTGCTTGTCCAGATACAACGAAAGCGTCCATTCTGACCATCGAAGCGTCCACACGTAATACTGGCAAACTTTTCCTGCTTGCCATCCAAGTCTTCGCGCAGAAGTTCCATAAGATATTCATCGGGTAAGCCGACGCCGAGCACTCTCTCGTGGTAGCGCAAAACGGAGTCATAAAAGGATTCGCCTTCGACAAAGGTCCGAATCGCCTTCCGATAGCTGTCTTCACTTGATGCATTACTGGTAAATTCCGTATCTGTTGGCATTGCTCCCGTCAATAGATACTGAGCGCGCCGCAGAGCTGAATTCATGTCCTGCGCCGCATAAGCGTTGGCCTCAGCGAAGAGAAGCACGGCGGTGAGGAGTTTTTTTAGTAAGGATATATTCATAGCAGAAGTGCCTCCGCATCGATAAGAAGTGTGGCACAAACTGGAATATAGCTCGCGTTAGTCACCTGCCCATTGACCAAACCAGTTTGTAAAATAGCTTGGAGCTTTGTCACGGTGTCTTCAGCGATCGTACTGGAGGGTATTCCAATCAACCTTTGAGCGAGAAATCTGATGTTGGTAGCAGTATCAGCAGGACTCACAGGGAGGATGGATTCCCAACCGCTGTGTTGATTGTTATTAGGATCGACGAGCCCAGCACAGATTTCTTGGGCAACCTTTAATTCCGCTAAAAGTGATGTGGCATCGTAGCTTTCTTGGGGAACTATCGCAAAATTGTTACTGGCCCCACCGAGCAGCATCCGATACTCTTCGACTCGACCTATTTCTCGAGCCACGACCGAACCCTGCTCCCGATACTGCAAAAGTAGTTCTCGAACAAAAGTGTCCGGGTCAGGTCTCACACCAGCGGGGGCATGGGTTGTACTCACCGCATAAACCTGGGCAAGTGCAGTTTCATTAATACCACCGGCCTTTTCACCAAGGGTCGCCCCAAGCACAGCGGCGCTCTCCCCAGATTTCGTTCCCTCTTTGACGTTTTTCTTTCGAAACACATAACAGCTCGATAGCAGATGCAAGGCGAGAATGCTGATTAGCATTCTTACCGTACATATGAATCCAAAGCCTTGCGTAAAACGACAATGCATAGCGGTCCCTCCACAGAGCTAACTTCGGAATAATCCGGCTAGGATTCAGTCTCTAGGGCTTCTATTTGTAATTTATTAGTTTTTCGAGGGTTTAAAAATTGGTCTGAATACCAGTAACTGCCCCTATTCCGAACAACTTATACTCAGCATTAAATTCTGGTATGCTTTGGCCGTCACTGCCGCGAACGCCAATAATTCCGGCGAAAATCGGCACCCCGACATTGAAATGAAGCTTCATCTGCAAGCCCATCATGGGAATCGTATCCAGCGTCACATTTCGATTATCAGCATAGGCTAGACTTTTATAGATAAGTATCGATTCCAATTGGAGATCTTTGCCCTTCAAAGGAAAGAATCCGGCCATTTGCACTCGAAAATAATCCTCTTTCACCGTGGCGCCACGATCCGTGCGATTGCCACCACCGCTGGCTTCCACAGCTGCAAATTCTCCAAAAAGCTGACCAAAGGGCTGCCGACTCTGCATAAATATAGCAACGGTTGAAGGATCATAGACCCGATCTTCAACGATAAAGTTAGAAGTATCGATACTCGTGCTTTTAGTAACATTGCGTTTTTTTTCAGCAGCGGTTTTGTAATAAAACCCGCCATCAAAATTCCCGCTATGCTTCACCACGGCGAGGTGAGCATAGGTGACGAGCGCGGGATCAAAATCATCTTTAGCGGTGAAGAAGGCCGATTCCTTCTCGACTTCACGTCTTTGAATCGCATATGCATTCATGCCTAAAACGATGTCCAAGGCGTTTTGTGTTGCATAGGTAAACTCTACTTTCGGCTTGGTTTCCATCCATGTGGCCTCACTGACTTCGCGGGGAATCTGTTCCCCTTCTAACTTCTGATAGTTGATCAAGATTGGCAATGAGCCACGGAGAGCTGCATTGGGGCCGATTGCTATCTGCTGCATGACTTTAGCGTAATTCATAAAAATGCGATCATAACTGGTGGTTTCTGTTCCACTTGTCTTGACCTGGCCGTCAAGCAGGATCACCTTTGCCATTCCGACGAAACCCGGTTGTTTGCCAAACATGATTGCATCGCGTCCAATTGTGTCCTCGAATAGAACTTCATAGGTAAAAGCGTGCGCTGGACCTGCAATGAACAGACCTGCACTGAAACTCAGCATAAACCAGCGCATCATACCAAGCATGGCTTTGTCCTTTGTTGTCGAGACACAAAAATAGGCTTTTCTGATTTTATCGCGTCAGCCGCGAATACTCTAGCCATAGCCTGAGCCAAAGCCCTGAGAATTCACAAATATTTGACGAGGAAGACAGAGGCTATTCGGCTCTTTTTCTACGCATGGATCAACTTATCCGAATAAAGACCAGTAAGCCCCTGCAGGGCTAAAAGAGACCGTGAGCATTCATAGGGACGGTTCCCAATCTTTACCGGTCAAGGACAGTGAGGTCTGACCGCGGAAATGGTTTTTGCCAGCATAGACAAGGAAGCGGGCGCGTTTCACAAATTCCAATTTTTCAATAACATCCTGAAAAAACATAATCTTCTGCAGCCCTCCTCCATCCGGGCTGATGGTCACCGAAGTGTGTTTGGCTTCTCCCGTAGCTCGATCCTGGAGAAAACGAACCGTCTTCACATCAGCTTCAATGCAGAAAAGGGGCTCTTCAAATCCATGACCGAAAGGCTTTAAGCATTCCAACTCGTAAGCTAAATCCAAACGGAGCAAAGACGAGGGCAGTTCACAGTCAAAGGCAACCTTACTCATCCAGATATCGGGATGATCATCCCTCAATTGATTCGCATGACGAATAAGGGCTTGTCGAATTTCATCTTCGCGTTCCCGCCTGAAAGTATAGCCGCCGGCAGCCCGGTGCCCCCCAAATTTTTCAAAGAGAGGACCCACAGCAGCCATGGCATCGGTCACGTCAAAACCTGGGATGGAACGTGCAGAACCCTTACAAAACTCTTCTTGCCGCTCAAAAAGCCAAGTTGGTCGCCAGTAGCTTTCGGCAACTTTACTAGCCGCAATCCCTACCACTCCTGTGTGCCAGCCCTCTGAACCTAAAAAGAGAATGGGGTCATCGGCCAAAGGTGCGGCAAGACGCAAAGCTTCCCGTACGATCTGGCTTTGAATCAATTTTCTTTCTTCATTACAAGAATCCATAAAGGTGACGAGTGCTTCGGGCTCATTGTGAATAAAAGCATGAATGACTTCCCGAGCGTGATGCAATCGACCCACAGCATTGATGCGAGGACCAATTCGGAAACCGACGTCCTTTTCATCCAAATTCTTATCGATGGCACAGGCTTCTTTGAGGCGCTTCAACACCTTACGATCACTTTTGAGTAGCGACCGCACGCCCATATTCGCCAGCTTGTGATTGACACCATTAAGGGGCACAACATCGCAGATCGTCGCCATACCAACCAAGGCCAGGATATCGTTCCAGGCCTGAGCTGAAATTGGAAACTGCTGAGCGATTTTGCGCAAGAGAACAAAGGTGATGCCGGCGCCGCAAAGCTCTTGATAATCTGGTTCCGGATGCATCTTTGGATTGAGAATAATGCAATCCGGCATCTTTTCAGCTTGGATCTTATGATGATCCGTGCAGACAAAGACCACACCACGTTCTTTACAATAAGCCGCTTCGCGATTAGCCGTGATGCCGGTATCCATCGTAATGATCAGCTCAGCCTTCTCATCATCGATCAGATGCTGAATGGCCTGCAGATTCAGTCCGTACCCCTCCTCAAAACGGCAGGGAATGTACCAAGTAAAATTCTTGAAGCCGATCGCCTCAAAAAACCAAATCCAACTCACGCAGCTCATCGTGCCG
>JBGSRE010000038.1:0-6018 GCA_041737755.1 Oligoflexus sp. | reverse complement strand
TCTATTGACTTGAGCCAGGCGCATCGTGAATTGTCCCAAAGATGGAGCATGATATCCTGGCGACACCTGCCTAACAGTCGAAATCCAAGCATTTTCTTTGGCATATTTTTTGGAGTGTCTTGAAACTTCCGCGACTTCCGTATAAGAGGACAGTGCCTTTATCCGCTTTGACACGATCGGACCTGCTCATGTTGCATCACATTCAAGCCTGGCTGAAGACCATCCTCTTCCTGCAGGCAAGCCCTATCATCCGTCTAGCAAAGCAGCGGCAGCTGGAAATGGAAGATATGCCGCCCCTGCCGGATATGTCCAATCCGGCCAAGATCCCTCAGGAATTCCTCAGTTTCCCGGCGGCAACAGGCTGGCAGCTGCTCTTCAAATTGATGCACATCGTTCGCCGCGAAATGGCCAAATCACTGGGCCTGGGGCTGGCCTATGCGATCTGCGTGTTGGCCACACCGGTGCTGGTCTTTCAGCTGGTCAGCTTTGTCAGCCAGGCGGCCCTGGGTCAGATCTCCATAAGCACGGGCCTGGTATCAGGATTGCTCCTTTGTCTCTGTGGCGCTCTCACCGGTATCCTTCAGCATCACTCTTTTCATATTTGTTTGAAAATGCTGCAAAGGATCACCAGTGGCCTCAATATGCGCCTCTATCATCAATCTCTGCGTTTGACCCGCCGTGCCCGGCAAAGCCGTCCCAGCGGCGATATCATCAATATGATGGGAACCGACTCCGACATTATCGGCTTCGCGCTTTTTAGCATTGTCGAACTCATCACCCGCGGCTTTATCATTTTGGTGGCGGGCTTTCTCCTCATCCATCTGCTTGGTTGGGCGGGACTGGCTGGTCTGGTCACTTTGATTTTGACCATTCCCCTGACCCGTAAAGTGATCCAACGCTTCGTCATCCTCGACGATCAGCTCATGCATCATCGCGATCGTCGGGTATCCCTCGTCTCCCAGATGCTGTCGGGCATTCGGATCGTCAAGTACTTTGCCTGGGAAACGCAGATGGGCAAAGAAGTGCAAGCGATTCGCAGCGAGGAGCTGTTAGCCCGTCGAAGACTGTTCCATAATTCAGCCACTTCGTTGTTCGTCTATTCAACGGGCAGTCTGCTCGTTGGACTCGTTTCGTTTTTCACAGCTCTGGCTTTGGGTCATAGTTTAAGTGCCGCCACCATTTTTTCCTGCCTTACTTTGTTTGGTTTGCTCGATAGCATGGTGGGAAGTCTCACGGATCTTATCGCCAATGTTGCAGCCGCGCGGGTGAGCGCCAGTCGTATCGCTTCTTATCTCAACGAACCCACTCTGGCCGAACCCAAGCCCCTGCCAGCAGCTCCGGGACCGGTGGGAGTCGAATGGATCGACGCTTCCTATCAGCATGACGATGCGCCCCAAGCTGCTCTTAAGCATTTGAATCTGAGCATGCATGCTGGCGAATCAGTGGCTGTGGTTGGGCTCGTCGGTGCAGGCAAGTCGACCCTTTTGCTAGGATTGCTCGGCGAAGTGCCGCTGGTCGATGGCCAGCTGCGGTGGCTGGATTTGCCAGAGGATCATGCGCCTCGCATCGCTTACGTGCCGCAGGAAGCATTCATCGTCAACGGCAGTGTGAAAGACAATATTCTGCTGGGTCAACCCTGTGAAGATGAAGCCTATCTGCAGAAAGTCATTCAAGCCTGCTGTCTGGATCTTGATCTCAGGCGCCTATCCGGAGGCCTTGATGCTGAAATTGGCGAGCAGGGCATCAATCTTTCGGGCGGTCAAAAACAAAGAGTGAACCTAGCCCGAGCCGCCATGCTCCAACCTGGACTTGTCCTGCTCGACGATCCGCTGTCGGCGGTGGATTTTGATACCGAAGATAAATTAATAGAACGGCTTTTGTTTGGTCTCTGGCGAAACAGCACTAGGCTTTGCGTCACGCATCGACTGCATCACCTGCACCTTTTTGATAGAGTCGTGTTCATGCAGCAAGGTGAGATTATCGATGCAGCTCCCCTTGGTGAGCTGTTGCAGCGCTGTGAATCGTTTCGAAGTTTTTACACCAAGGTGGATCGCGAATCGATTGAAGAGGCCCAGCAAAAAGAAGAAAACAAGCTTCCTCGGGCTGCCGCTGCTGGGCTAGCCAACGCAAGTTTTGTCAAGCTCACGGATGAAGAGGATCGCGCCACGGGATCGGTCAATTCTTCTGTCTATCGAGATTATGGACGGGCACTTCTCGGTCCAAAGGGTGTGGGTCGCTGGTCCGTGATCATGCAACTGACTTTGGCCAGCCTGCTCACCGTCGGTCTTCCCCTTTTACAAAACGGTTGGCTGGCGTATTGGGCGAATCATCAGCAGCGACTGGCATCCGTAAACAGCTTTTTCTGGGGTGCTTTACCGGATTCATGGTTTGACCCTTACGGAGCCATCCGGGTCTGGGGTGTGCTCGGTGCCCTGGCTTTGGTGGCGGCGGTTATTCATCAATTGCTTTGGCTGCACCGGGCTTTGCTGGCCGGAGCCCTTTTGCACAATGCGGCCTTCGCCGCCCTCCTCAAAGCGCCTTTGCGCTTCTTTGATCGGACTCCGATTGGTCGTATTCTCAATCGTTTTTCGCGGGACGTCGATTCCGTGGAACGCGAGGTGGCGCAAAATCTGGAAAGGACGCTGGTGCCGATTTTTCATGCTGCGGCTGCGCTGATTCTTTTGGCCGTAACGATCCCCTGGCTCATCCTGGTGATCTTGCCGGCGCTCTATGCTTATTATGTCTTTCAAAAACAATATCGTTTTGCCAGTCGCGATGCGCACCGTCTGATGTCGATCGCGCGTTCACCCCGCTTTGCTTTTTTTAAAGAGTCTCTGCAAAACACCACAGTGATTCGCGCCCATCAGCAGATGCAGCCTTTTACCGATCGCTATCTTGGAATTTTGACTCAGTTTCAGTCAACGTTTTATGGAGTGATCCTGTTCAATCGCTGGTTCTCCTCTCGCGTTCCTTTGCTAGGGGGCTTGATTTCCTTTGGCCTCGTCACCACCATTATCATTGCGGCTCGCTATGGCCAGATATCGCCGGGAGTCACCGGCCTCGCTTTAGTCTATGCCCTGCGCCTCTGGGAACACTTGAATAGTGCCATCCGGTCCTTCACCATGGTCGAATCCAATTTAATCGGTGTCGAACGTTTGCAGCATTTTCAAAGTCTAGAAGCCGAACTTGATGTCCCACTCGGCCCGGCTTTGCCTGCTAGTGAAGTCTGGCCCAAGCAGGGCGAGATTCGTTTCGAGCAAGTCTCGGTCCGCTATGCAGAGGGTTTACCATTGGTGCTCAATGGCTGTGAGCTGCTGGTGCCCGCCGGACAGAAGGTCGGCATCATCGGTCGCACGGGAGCTGGCAAGAGTACTCTTTTTCAGACACTTTTTCGATTCATCGATCCAAGCCAAGGACGGGTGTTGATCGATGCTGTGGATACGCGGACCATTCCTTTGCAACGATTGCGTTCATCCATGGCGATCATTCCTCAGGATCCCATCCTTTTTCAAGGCAGCTTGCGCAGCAATCTGGATCGCTTTCAGCAATTTGACGATGCAAAAATCACCGATGCTTTGCGTCGGGCTCATCTGGGCTCGTGGGTCAAGAGCCTGAACGGGGAATTGATGGCTGAGGTCAAAGAAAACGGCGCCAATTTCAGCCAGGGACAACGTCAGCTGCTTTGTCTGGCCCGCGCCCTGCTCTTAGACACTCGTATCATTGTCATGGATGAAGCCACGGCCAGCGTTGATGTTGCGACAGATGCTCTGATTCAGCAGACCATCGCTGAGGAATGCCGGGATAAAACCGTGCTGATTATAGCCCATCGTCTGGAGACGCTAGGCCTTTGTGATCAGGTGATTGAAATGGACGATGGCCAGGTGAAGACGATTCACCAGCAAAGCAGTCAAATCGTGAATCAAAAGCTCGAACGATTTGCGGGTTTAGGCTTGGAACTGTAATGGTAGTTGATCAATTTTGATTCCATTCAGCCAGCGAGCAGCGGCGTCGCCTGAAACAACAAAAGACCAGTTAAAAACCAGCGGCTCAGAACGACCATCAAAGACCTCCCTGTCTTATGCCTGATTCGGCATCAAGAAGCTGAGAGTAACGAGCACGATCCGAGCGAGCAAGGGAATTGTGCTTTGCGAGCAAAATCCCTGCCGACTGTTCCTTAAAAGTGACGCTTTTTATGCTCCAATTTCGCCAGAATCAAATAGAAGGCCGGCACTACGAAAAGGGTCAAAACCGTCGAAACAATGGTGCCTCCGATAATAGCGAGGCCCATCGGCAGTCTCGCTTCCGAGCCCATACCTTCACCGATTACCAGTGGCGTGGCCGCTGCGACCGTCGCCACCGATGTCATCACTATGGGCCGCAGGCGAACGGGACAGGCTTCGAGCAGAGCATCGACCGGCAGGATGTCCTTAGCCTTGCGCAGATGATTGGTAAATTCCACGAGCAAAATACTATTTTTCTTGGCAATCCCCATCAGCACGATCAAGCCGATGAAGGAAAAGAGATTGAGCGATTGATCACTCCACCAAAGGGCAATAAAAGCGCCGGTGATACTGAATGGCAAAGCCATCAATACCGATACGGGATGGACGAAAGAATCAAACTGCACAGCCAGGATTAAATAGGCCACCAGAATCCCGATCAAAAGCGCAAGATAAAGGCTGGCAAAGGCTTCACTGAAACCAGCCGAGGCCCCTTCCAAGGCAAACACATATCCCGAAGGAAGTACCGATCGAGCAATCTGTTCCGACCGCTCCAGGACTTTCGCCTGCGACTGTCCCGGCGCTAGGTTGCCGTAAACGGAAATCGCTCGCATCCGATTCACCCGGCTGATCGATTGCGAGGCTTGGCTTTCTTCGATCGTGACGAGTTCACTGAGAGGAATCAAGTTGCCTGAAAGGTTGCGAACATAGAGGTTTTTGATATCCGCTGCCGACCGAACCATGTCGTCCGGTAATTTGAAACGCACATCATAGCGTCGACCATCGGCCGTATAGCGACCCTGGCGCAAACCGCCCACCGCGGCACTGAGCACGCTGCCCACAGCATCCACACTGACTCCCCGCATGGCCATGGCCACGCGATTCGGCTGAATTCTCAGTTCGGGAATTCCAGCGCGATAGTCCGTATCGAGATCGACTCCAAGTTTTTCTTCCTCCAATTTTTTGATGAGTTCCTGGGCCTTTTCATTCAAGATTTTAAGATCCGGCCCGCGTAAGCTTAGGGCAATCGGGTTGGCTCGACCCGAACTCAGGTTTCGAGTCGATATATCACGCATGCTCACCCGAAGATCCTTGATTGTCTTAAACTTGCCCCGCATATCATTCATCACCTGCACGTGGGACTTTTGCCTATCCTTCTTGGGCTTCAATCGCACGGGCATAAAAATTTGATTGATTTGGGAACTGGCCCCACCCGCCCCGATGGACACGACATAGCCTTCAATTTCCGGCACATCCTTGAGTATGGCTTCCAGCTGCTGGGCGAGACTATTGGTTTTTTCCAGGGACGAACCCGCCGGCGCTTGGGCCGTAACGATAACGATGTCTTGATCCTGAGGCGGAATAAATTCCTGCCGAATCTTTTTAACCAGCCCCAGCGAGAGGACGAATCCAAGCAATGACAGGATGATGATGAGATAGCGCCACTTCAAGGTAAAGCGTAAAACTTTCTGATAGAAATGACCTAAGCTCTCAAAGACACGATCCATAAACTGTTCAAAACGGCCGATTTTGGGCTCCTTGGCCAAAAAGGCTGAAGCTCGCATCGGTGTAATCGTCACGGCTTCGAGCAGGGATATGAGCACCGCTGCCGAGATGGTGACTCCGAATTGAAAGAAAAATTTGCCAATCACGCCATCCATAAAGACCACTGGCAGGAAAATCGCTACCATGGCTAAAGTCGCCGCTGAAGCCGCCGGCAAAACTTCCCTGGCGCCTTCGGCAGCAGCGCGCATGGAACCCTTGCCCATTCGATAGTGGCGAATGATATTTTCCAAAA